>CAYOPA010000155.1:0-10850 GCA_964405625.1 uncultured Bryobacterales bacterium | reverse complement strand
ACAGAATGCCACACTTTTGTTATAAAGTGAAGAGTATTGGGGTTTGCCCGGGCGGGTAGCTACAAGTCCGGATCCTTCTCCGGCACGTTGAGCTCCCGCCGCAACCGCGCCAGCTCGCGCTTCAAATCAGCCTGCGTGGCGGCGTGTTCGGGGGCGCCGTAAACGCTCTGCATCTCCAGCGGGTCCGTCTCCAGGTCAAACAGCTCCCACTCGTCGGCCATGTAGTAGTGGATCAGCTTGTGGCGCTGCGTCCGCACGCCGTAGTGCCGGGCGACGTTGTGCGCGGCTCGCAGAGGCGGCCCCTCGTAGTAGTGGTAGTAGAAGCTGGTGCGCCAATCCCGCGGCGTCACGCCGCGCAATAGCGGCACGATGCTTCGGCCCTGCATGTCGGAGGGAACCTGCGCTCCGGCGATATCTAGAAAAGTCTCCGGGAAATCCACGTTCGCGACGAGCTCGCGATTCTCCGAGCCCGGCTTCACGACGCCCGGCCAGCGCACCAGCAACGGCGTGCGCAGCGACTCCTCGTACATCCAGCGCTTGTCGAACCAACCGTGCTCGCCCAGATAGAAGCCCTGGTCAGAGCTGTAGATCACGATCGTGTTTTCGGCCAGCCCGGTCTGATCCAGCCACGTCAACATGCGGCCGACGTTTTCGTCCACGGCGGCGATCACCCGCAGGAAGTCCTTCACGTAGCGCTGGTACTTCCAGCGCACCAGATCCCTGCCTTGTAAGTCGGCGGCTCGGAAGGCGGCGTTTTTGGGCTCGTAGATGGCGTCCCAAGCGGCGCGCTGGGCGGGGGTGAGACGTCCGATGTTGTTCTCGTAGCCTTGCGCCTCATTCGACCCGTCGGGCGGCTTCACCTTCAAGTCCGCCCCGAAGTTCATGTGCCGGTCAATCTCCATCTGCTGCTCGCGGTTGACCTTGGCGCGGCCGGAGTAGTCGTCAAACAGGGTCGGCGGCTCGGGCATCGTCATGCCGTCGAACAAAGTCAGGTGGCGGATGGCGGGCATCCAGTTCCGGTGCGGCGCCTTGTGCTGGTACATCAGCATGAAGGGCTTCGATTTATCGCGCTTGTTGTCGAGCCAGTCCAGCGACAGGTCGGTGATGATGTCGGTGACGTAGCCTTCGTGGCGAACCAGGCCCCTGGGCGTACGGAAGTCGGGGTTGTAGTAGTGCCCCTGGCCGGGCAGCACCTCCCAGTAGTCAAAGCCGGTGGGCTCGCTCTTAAGGTGCCACTTGCCGACGATGGCGGTCTGGTAGCCGCTCTCGCGTAGGATTTTCGGGAAGGTCCGCTGCTCGCCGTCAAAGACGTCCGCGTTGTTGAGGACGGAGTTCTGATGGCTGTACTTGCCGGTCAGGATGACGGCGCGGGCCGGCGCGCAGATGGAGTTGGTGACCAGCGCGTTGTGGAAGATCATCCCCTCGCGAGCCAGCCGGTCGATGTTGGGCGTATGGTTGCGGTTCGAGCCGTACGCCGAGATCGCCTGCCAGGCGTGATCGTCGGCGAACATGAAGATGATGTTGGGCTTCTGCTGGGCGCCCAGGACGGCGGCGGTCAGAAACACGAGCAGAGAGTGTCGGAAGCGCATCGCCCCGTCATTCTACCCGAATCCAGGGCGGACACGAATGTCCGCCCCACTGGCGCTGCTCTGGGTAGCGACGGACATTCTTGTCCGTCGGCAACTGGTTCCGCGTCCGCTACTGCGCCGGTAAATGCCGCACCTGCACCCGCTCCCACCATTCCTGGAAGGCGGTCGGCGGCAGGTTCCGAATATCGGTCTGGACGTGGTAGCGCTTATGGAGCAGAGTCTGCCGCGAGCCGCTCTGTTGTTTGGTCTTGTACTCCTCGCGGCCCGGATCGGCGCCGACCGTGATGCCCTTGCTGTAGCCGTCGGTCGATTCCTGGCTGAACTTGGCGGCCATGATGAACGGCAGGTACACCATCTTGTTGAACGCCCAGTCGGCGATCTTGACGGTCACGCGGCCTTCGCCGCCGTCCTCGGTGTAGGTGCGGCTGGCGGTGCTGATCTGCATCTCGCCCATCGAGCTCGTCTCGCCGCGGGGCTCGGTCGCCGTCCATCCCGAAGGCGGCTCCGGCAAAGCCTTGATCAGCTCGGAGAAGTGCAGCGGCTCCACGTCGGGCATCTCCTCGAGCTCCTTCTGGAGGTTCTCCACGTCTTTGCCCAGGTTTGCCAGCGCCCCCAGCGCCCCCAACGGGTTCTTGCGGATGTCCACGCCCTCCTTCGTCACCTCGCCGGGTTTATCGTCCGAGGAGCCTGGGAAGCTGGGCAGGCAGGAAAAGCAGCCGGTGCTCGCCAGCGAGGTTGCTAGCGCGAGCAGCAATAGATAATTCTTCATGATGATTCCTTGCCATGGTCGGCAGTCTTAAGATTGCGGTTCCAGCAGCCGGTCCAAGTCGGCAACCAGCGTTTGCATGGCCCGTCCGAGCTCGCTGGCGATGCTGATTTCTTTTTCCTTCACAGCGAGACTGCCCAGCGCTGCGCTGAGAGCGTCCTTCCAAGGATACGAGCGCGGGTTGGGATTGTAAATGAAGTAGTGCATCGGCGGCGGCGGCCGCTGCGGATCCTTGGCCGCCAGCGCGCTGGGCTGACGCTCAAAAACGACCTTCGGTCCGACGAAGATTACGATGTCCGCCGGCGCCGATTCCGGCCCCAGTTGGGCGCGCAGCATCTCCTTGAGAAACTTTTCGCCGGAGCGCTTGTCCTGGAGCTGCTCCAGATTGACCGTGCCGCCGATGTGCGATCTGATCGCCTCGCCGAGGGCGGGAAAATCGATCCGCGTCGCCTCTTCCTGCTCAAAGAGCACGGTCTCTTGGTGAGCCTGGTACGCGCCCAGCGAAAACGAGCCGATCTGCGGCTGGCGCGCGATGGCCCGCACCATCGACACCACGCTACGCAGGTCGTAGTCGTTGAGCTTGACCTTGGTTACGTCCATCGGCGTGAAGCTGACCAGCAGCTTGGCGTGCAGCAGCCGGCCGCGGGCGCGCCGGACGGGCGGCTCCTCGCTAAAAATGTCCGTATCGACGGCGTCGGCCTTGGGAGCGTCGGGCGCCGCCGCCAGCCCGCTGAGCGGGTCGATGTCGCGCGCTTTCACCTCCCAGCTTGATGCGCAGACGCGCTCGGAGCGGTCGCGCATCAGCCAGCTCACCTTGTATTGGCCGGGACCGAGCCGATACTTGCCCGGCAGGGTCGCATCACCTTTGGCGTCGGGCTCGATGGCGGGCACCGTATATTGGTCCTTGAACCAGACCGGCTCCATCCCGCCGTCCAACGATTCAATGCGGAACAGCACCCGCAACTGCCCCCCCGAGCCGGCGAGCTCCGCCAGCGGGACTTGCGTCACGAACCCCGCCTGGAAGTTGAGATCGAACTCGAGCTTCGGCGGCAACGGCCTGACCACGCAGCGCAGGTCGTCGCGCGGCTCGCCCGCGTCCAGCACCGCCAGATCGCTCATCAATGGCTGAAAAGGCAACCCGGTAGGGCCTTCCTGAATGACCTGTTGCCCCGATGCCGCCAGCGCGAGCAGCAACCCTGGGAGAAAACCGCGCCGCCAAATTCCGTTCATCTCGAACCTGCCGAATTATATCCGATAGCTCCAAACGGCCTTGACTTAATAGCGAACAAAAAGCGAATATGGAGAGGTGCTCTTCCCCGCCGAGCTGCTTGGCGCCAGGCCCGCCGGCGACGAGCCCAAGGGCATCGCGGGGTTGGCCGCCCGATCCCGCACGCTGCGCTCCAAGCGCCGCGTGGAATATCTTGAGCTGCCCAGCCGGTCGCTGCTCAATCGCTGCTCGAACCCGCGCATGCCGTTCCAGTGGACGATCAACCCCTATCGCGGCTGCGAGTACGGCTGCCAGTACTGCTATGCGCGCTACACCCACGAATTCATGGGCATGAGCGACGGCGCGGAGTTTGAACGCAAGATCTACGCCAAAGAGGATGTCGCCGGGCTGCTGCGGCGAGATCTGCGCCGCCATCGGACCGGAGCGATTGCGATCGGCACGAGCACGGACCCCTATCAACCGGCCGAGCGCCGCTACGGCCGCACGCGGGCCATCCTGGAGGTCTTCGCGGAGACTTCGAGGCGCCAACTGGCGATCACCACCAAGTCAGACCTGGTGGCGCGCGACGTGGAGCTGTTGCGCCGGATCAGCGAACGCAATCGGCTGTCGGTGAACATTACGATCACGACCGTGGACGAGCGACTGGCGCGGCTGCTGGAGCCCTACGCCCCGCGCCCTGCGTTGCGGCTGGAGGCTGTGACCGCGCTGGCGGCGGCGGGCGTGGAGACGGGCGTCTTTCTGAATCCGGTCCAGCCCGGCATTACCTCGACGGAAGAGAGCCTGACCGCCGTCGCCCTGGCGGCAAAGCGGGCGGGCGCGAGCTTTTTGGGCGGAGGCCTTTTGTTTCTCATGCCGAGCGCACAGCAGCAGTTTTTCCCTTTCTTGGAGAAGGAGTTTCCGCACCTGGCCCAGGCTTACCGCTCGCACTACGAGCGCAACGCCTACTTGCGCGGGGAGTTTGCCGAAAAGCTCAAGGCGCGGGTGGATCGGATTCGTACCGAGCAGGGGCTGGCGGACCGCCCGCTGAGCCCGACGCCGGTGGGGGCGGAGCAGTTGGAGCTGTTCGGCGGGTGAAGGAAGACGCGAGGCGCAGCCTCGCGTGCACGGCAAAGCCGTGCGCCACAACGGTCTCCTCACCGCTCACCGCTCACGGTTCACGGTTCACGGTTCACGGCTCACTTGCGCTGCATCCCCCGGACTCACCAGAATGCGGGTTGGAGCCCTTGACCATCGATCCCGCCGTCGGCCTGTGCTCGGCCTGCCGGCACGTTGTGGCGACGGTCAGCGACCGGGGCTCCAAGTTTTTCCGGTGCGGGCGCGCCAAGACCGACCCTGCGTTCGCCAAGTACCCGCGCCTGCCAGTCTGGCGCTGCCCAGGCTTCGAGACGCCGGAGCCCGCCCCGCCCGGCGCTACACTGTGAGCGATGTCGCTGCGCACCTTGCTGCTCCGCTCGCTGGTCTACCATCGCGGCATCCACCTGGCCGTGGCGCTGGGCGTGGCCGTGGGCGCGGCGGCGCTGACCGGGGCTCTGCTGGTGGGCGATTCCGTGCGCGGCAGCTTGCGCGATCTCACCCTCGACCGACTCGGCGACATTGACCATGCCCTGGTCGCCGACCGCTACTTCCGCCAGGAGCTCGCCGAGGAGATGGAAGGGCGCGCCGCGCCTGCGATCCTGATCCGCTCCGCCGCCGAGGCCCCCGACTCCGGGGCGCGCGCCTCCAGCGTCAACCTGCTCGGCGTGGACGAGCGATTCTGGGCGTTTTTCCAGATCGAGCCCACGTTGCAGGCTAAGATCGCGGAGCTGGGCGCCCGCGAAGTCCTTCTGAATGAGTCGTTGGCGCTAGAGCTGGGAGTGGAGGCCGGAGACGCCCTGCTGCTGCGATTCCAAACCGATACGCTCGTTCCCAGCGAGTCCGTTCTGGGCCGCAAAAGCGATACCGTCCGCACGCTGCGGATGAGCGTGAAGGCGGTGCTGCCCAACCGCGACGCTGGACGCTTTGGACTGGCGCCGAGCCAGCAATTGCCGCTCAACGCCTACGTGTCGCTGGCGACGCTGGCCCGTTCCCTGGACCAGACGAGCCGCGCCAACGCCATCCTGCTGGCCTCCGAGCCCACTTTGGAGGCCGCTCGCGAGGCCGGCCGCTCCCTGAAGGCCGCCCTGACGCTCAACGACCTGGAGCTGACTTTGACGCAGCGCCAAGAGCCGCCCGCCCTGGATCTGCAAACAGGCCGGATTGTCCTGGAGCCCGCAGCCGCCCTGGAAGCCGCCGCGGACGAGTCGCTATCCGCCGCCCCGATCCTGACCTACCTGGCCAACTCCATCAAGATAGGCGAGCGCGCCATCCCCTACTCCACCGTGACGGCGCTGGGCGAAGGAGCCGGCGACCTCACACTCGCTGACGGCTCCCCGGCGCCGCCGCTGCGCGGCAATCAGCTTTACCTCAACGACTGGGCCGCCCGCGACTTGGGCGCCAAGCCGGGCGACGCGGTGGCGCTCGACTACTACGTGGTCGATTCCGACGGCGCGCTCGCCGAGGAGAGCCATGTTTTCGAGCTCGCCGGCGTGGTCAAGCTTTCGGGCACGGCCGCCGACCCCGATCTCGCCCCCCGCTATCAGGGCATGAGCGATGTGGACCGCATGGGCGACTGGGATCCGCCCTTCCCGGTTAACCTCAGCCGCATCCGCGACGTGGACGAGAAGTATTGGGACGAGCATCGCACCACGCCCAAAGCGTTTGTGGCGCTCGACGCCGCCAAGGAGCTGTGGAGCAGCCGATTCGGACAGCTCAGCGGCGTGCGCGTCCGGCCGCCGGATGACCGTGACCGCTATGAGCGGGCGCTGCTGGAAAAACTCGATCCTGGAGATTTTGGGCTGGCCTTTCAGTCCGTCAAGGCGCAGGGGCTGGAGGCCGCGGCCGGGGCGACGGATTTCTCCGGGCTGTTTATCGGCTTCAGCATGTTTCTGATCGCGGCGGCGGCGTTGCTGGTGACGCTGCTGTTCCGCCTGGGGGTGGAGAAGCGAGCCCGCGAAGTAGGGCTGCTGCTGGCCCATGGCTTTACGGCGGCCCGCGCGCGCCGGCTGTTGCTGGAGGAGGGGGCGCTGATCGCGGCCGTGGGCTGCCTGTTCGGCATTCCCGGCGCGGTCGGCTACGCCTGGCTGATGGTTTACGGGCTGACAACGTGGTGGAGCGCGGCGGTGGGTGGTTCGTTCCTTCAGCTCCACGTCCAGCCGCTAAGCCTGATCGTCGGGGCCGCTGCCTCGTTTGCGCTGATGGCCGGGTCGATCTGGCTGGCGGTGCGCCGGCTGGAGAGGCTCAGCCCGCGCGGGCTGCTGGCCGGGCAGGCCGTGGAACAGACCTCCGGCGGCGTCGGCGCGCGATCCTCGGTGCGGCGGCCGCGCCTGATCGCGATCGGCTGCCTTGTAGTGGCGCTGGCGCTGCTCGCCGGCGGAACGCAGCTACAGGCGGCGGCTCAGGCCGGAGCGTTCTTCGGCGCGGCGGCGCTGTTGCTGACGGCGGCCCTGGCATGGTTCCGCGCGGTCTTGCTGCGGCCTTCTCGCGAGCCGATCACGGCGGGCGGTGGCGCGCTGTGGCGGCTGGGCGTGCGCAACGGCTCGCGCTTCCCCACACGCAGCGTGCTCTCGGCGGCGCTGGTGGCGAGCGCTTCGTTCGTCATTGTCACCGTCTCGCTGATGCGTCACGACGTCAGCCGCCAGGAGCCCAACCGCGCCTCCGGCGACGGCGGCTTCCGTTTCGTCGCCGAGTCGGATCTGCCCTTGCACGCCGAGCAGCTTCGCAGCGTCTCCGAAACCACTATCCAGCCGCTGCGCGTCAAGCGCGGCGAGGACGCCAGTTGCCTCAACCTTTACCAGCCCGGCAAGCCCACGCTGCTCGGCGCGCCTGCCGGGGTGATCCAGCGCGGCGGCTTCGCCTTTCAGGGAACCCTGGCCGAGACCGACGCCGAGCGCGCAAATCCCTGGCTGCTGCTCGACAAGGAGTTCCCCGACGGCGCCGTCCCGGTCTTCGGCGACGCCAACTCGGTGATGTGGATTCTGCACCTGGGGCTGGGCCGGACGCTGGAGGTGGAGGACGGGCGCGGCGAGAAGCGGACGCTGATCATCGCCGGGCTGCTCTCGCGCAGTATCTTTCAGTCAGAGCTATTGCTCGCCGAGCGCCACTTCCTGGAGCTTTACCCAAGCCACAGCGGCTACGGGATGTTTTTGATCGAGGCCGACGACCCGCAAGCCGGCGTCGAGCTCGAGCAACGCTGGGCCGACCTGGGCTTCGACGCCCAAACCACCGCCGACCGGCTGGCAGGCTATCTGGTGGTTGAGAACACGTACCTGAGCACCTTCCAGACGCTGGGCGGGCTGGGGCTGCTGTTGGGAGTGTTGGGGCTGGCGGTGGTGATGACGCGCAACGTTCTGGAGCGGCGCGGCGAGCTGGCGCTGCTGGGAGCGGTGGGCTTCAGCCCGCGGGCTTTGTCGAAGCTGGTGCTGGCGGAGAATCTTTTCCTGCTGCTGTTTGGCGTGGGGATCGGCGCGGCCACGGCGACGCTGGCGTCGGCGCCGCATCTGCTCAGCGGGCTGGCCGAGCCGCCGTGGCTTTCGCTGGCTGCGACGCTGGCGCTGATTGTCATCAGCGGGCTGGCGGCGGGGGCGGTCGCTGTCTCCAGGAGCTTGCGGCAGCCGCTGTTGGCAGGGCTGCGCGGCGACTGAGCTTGACCGGAAGCGAAGCCCGGCGTATTGTGTGGTTTCGGAACCGGATGCGCCCCCGTCGCGTCCATCAGATCGCGCCCCAAGGCGCCGACATGAGGATGAACATGCTGCAACGTCTCTCCACTTATCTCCTGCTGTCCGGGCTGGCGGTCACCGCATTTGCCGCCGAAGCGCCGCGCAACGAGCAGCCCAAGCTGCCCGTGGACGAGATCATCAAGGCCTTTGTCGACAAGGAAACCGAGTTTGCCGTCGCCCGCGAGTCCTACACCTATCGTCAGACGGTGAAGATGACCGAATACAACGAGGGCAACCGGCCGGCCGGCAGTTGGGAGCTGGTGCAGGACATCATCTTCGGCTCGAACCGCGAGCGCTCCGAGCGCGTCGTGTTTGCGCCGGTGCCCACCTTGCAACGCATCCAGCTCACGCCCCAAGACGAGCAGGATCTGCGCGACGTGCAGCCGTTCGTCATGACGAACGCAAACCGCGCCGAATACAACGTTGACTACATGGGCACGGAGACGATTGACGAGATCGAGTGCTACGTGTTCTCGGTGAAGCCGATCAAGCTGGAGAAGGGCAAGCGCTACTTCCAGGGCCAGATCTGGGTGGACCAGCGCGACCTGCAAATCGTAAAAACCTATGGCAAGGGCGTCGGTGTGCTCAAGAAGAACGAGGACAACCAGTTCCCGGCTTTTGAGACCTACCGCAATCAGATCGACGGCCAGTACTGGTTCCCCGTCTACACCCGCGCCGACGACGTGTTGCACTTCCGTAACGGCAACATCCGCATCACGATGGTGATCAAGTACGAAGACTACAAGCGCTACGGCGCCGAGTCCCAGATCACCTTCGGCGAGGCGATCGACGAGCCGAACGAGCAACCGCAGACCGTCCCGGATCCGCGGTAGCACCGGAGACGGAAGCGCGGGAAGCGCGTAGGGGCGGCCGGAAGGCCGCCCAAGTCCAGTTGAAATTGAGACATGGTGCGGTTTTGGGCGGCCTCTCGGCCGCCCATCCGTGTACGCTTGGCTGATATGGAGCTCGGTCTCGGTCTCTACCGCCACATGTTGACGCCGGAAAACTTCCGGTTCGCCAAACAAGCCGGCGCCTCGGCCATCGTCGCCCATCTGGTGGACTACTGGGCCGGCAGCGAGGAGATCCCCGCCACCGACGTCCATCGCAACTGGGGCGTCACGCGCAACCAGGGCAAGCTGTGGACCGTGGAGGAGTTGATCGACCTGCGCAAGGCTGTCGAAGCGGACGGACTGAAGCTGGCGGCGATCGAGAATCTGGACCCGGCGCACTGGCATGACGTGCTGCTCGACGGCCCGTTGAAGCGGCGACAGCTTGAGGATGTGGCGGAGATCATTCGCCGCATGGGCCGCGCCGGCGTCCCTTGTTTGGGCTACAACTTCTCGATAGCCGGCGTGTGGGGCCACTCCCGAGGGCCTTGGGCGCGCGGCGACGCCGAGTCGGTGGGTTTTCAGGATCCCGAGCAAAGGCCGCTGCGCAACGGCGAGGTCTGGAACATGACCTACGACCCCGATGCGCCCGAAGGGACGGTCGGCGAGGTGACCTCCGAACAGCTCTGGTCGCGGTTGCAGGATTTCCTGGAGGCCGTCATCCCCGTGGCCGAAGAAGCCGGCGTGCGGCTGGCGGCGCATCCCGACGACCCGCCGCTGCCGACCCTGCGCTCGACCGCCCGGCTGGTTTATCAGCCGCGGCTTTACCAGCGCCTGCTCGACCTCGTCCCCAGCCCGAACAATGCGCTGGAGTTTTGTCAGGGCACGATCGCGGAGATGACGGAGGGCTCGGTCTACGAGGCGATCGAGCAGTATGCGCCGCAAGGCCGGATCGCCTACGTCCACTTCCGCAACGTGCGCGGCAAGGTCCCCAACTATCACGAGGTGTTCGTGGACGAAGGCGACGTGGACATGGTCGAGTGCCTGCGGCTCTACGCCAAGCACGGCTACGACGGCGTGATGATCCCCGACCACACGCCGCGGATGAGCTGCGCGGCGGGCTGGCACGCTGGCATGGCCTATGCGCTTGGGTTTATGAAGGGGGCGATGCGGGGGATGGCGCCATGAGCCGCCGGGATTTCCCGGCGGTCAAAGCAATGCTACTCCGCACGGCGCTGGGAAAATCGTTCTATCCGTCTGCCGTCGAGCCGAACACACCCTGGTAAACCGTGCTCACTTCGGCGTCACCGCCGGTTACAATTCTCTGATTCCCGATCGCAACTCTACGATGCCGCCCGGTCCGTCGAGCAACTCGCCGCGCTCGGCCTACTCACAGCCGTGGTCGATCTTCTCGCGAATCTCCGCCAAGGCGGCCTCTCAATCCAGCTGCCGTTCCCGCAGCGTTTCGAGCGCCGCAGTCACGACCGAGGATTCGCCCTCATCCGCGCTCGACATGAGAATCTCATTGACGAGCTTCTGCTGGCTGGGACTCAGTTGAACCGTCACCGCGATTTCATTCTACTCCCAGCTCACCTAGGAGTCCGTCCGAATATCAACGTGCCGGTTCTGGGGTATCGCGGGCGCGGG
>CAYOPA010000154.1:0-10904 GCA_964405625.1 uncultured Bryobacterales bacterium | reverse complement strand
TCAGCATTGACTCGCTCGTTTATGCGATTGTTTCACACGTTCCGGAGCCCGAATTCCACACTTGTCGAGACAAAGCTCGTCATCGTGTTGCCGACGGCTTAGGTCAACCCTCTACCGGCGCCATTCGGAGGCCATCCCCGGGCTGAAGCCCGAGGCTCTACAATCAGGCCCGGTAGGCCTGTAGTGCGTCCTCGTCCACATCCAGTCCCAAGCCGGGCAGCTCCGGCAGCTTCACGTAGCCGTCTTCGATCTCGAAGACGTGCGGCGTTTTGAGGATTTTTAGCGCCGGCGACCACTGTTCCTCGGGCAGATTCGGGTCGCCGATGATCTCCTGGTATTCGCAGCTCGCCATCGCGCAGCCGGCCTGGATGTAGCCCGCCAGCGACAGCCCGCCGGTTCCGTGCTGGATGCACGGTACGTGGAAGGAGTCCGCCAACATGCTGATCTTCCGCGCGGCGAGGATGCCGCCGCAAATCCGCGTGTCCGGCTGCACGATGTCGTACGTGCGGTTCTTCAGGTACCCCAGGAACTGGTAGACGCTGTGGCCGAGCTCGCCGCCGGTGATGGGGATATCCACCTCGGCCGCCAGCCGCGCCGGGCCTTCCAGGTCGTAGCCGTCGAACGGCTCTTCCAGCCAGCGGGCGTTGTACTGCTCCATGCCGCGGGCGACTTTCAGCGCGGTGTCGTAGTCCCACACCCAGCCGGGGCGGACGGCCGTGCGGTCGAACATGATCTCGAAATCATCGCCGACCGCCTTGCGCACGACCGCCAGCATCGCCACATCGTCCATCGGCTTGGGTCGCCAGCAGCGCACCTTCATGGCCTTGTAGCCCGCTTGCTTGAGCCGCACGGCGTATTCGGCCTGCACCTCGTAAGGCACGTCCGACTGATCCTGTTTGCCTGGAAACACGCAGGTGCGGTAGGCCTTCAGGCGGTCCCGGTAGCCACCCAGCAGCTTCGCCACCGGCAGGTTGGCGGCCTTGCCGATGGCGTCCCACATGGCGTGCTCCACACCGGACCAGCTTTGGACGCCCGACTCGCCGCGCTGCATCTGCAACCGCTGCATATGCCGGTCGACGGCGAACAGGTCCTCGCCCTCCAGCGTCGGCTTGACCCAGCGCTCAATCAGGGCGGCGTCACCGCGGACGAACGATGTGCCGACGATGCCGGCGTCCGTGTGGACGCGGTTGACCTGGTAGCCGTAAATACGAAACGGGTCCGGCTCGGCGCCGCCGTCCGTGGGAATTGTGATGCGGAACGTCTCGATCTTGGTGATGCGGATCTGGGAGTCTCGATTTTGCTGCTGCGCCTCCAGGAAAGGGGGCAGGGCGGCCGCCGCCGCACCCGCCCCGATCCCGCGCATCAGTTCCCGACGCGTATAAGCGGCCATGGCCGTTACGCCTCGGGTTCCAGGTCCCAGCCGAAGCCCGGGCCGTCGGACGGCCGGGTGTAGATCCCCTCCGGCCCGCGCGTGAGGTTGTTGTCTTCCTCGTAGCGCTTGTAGACCACGTCCGGGCCGCCCGGCGCCGGCATGAACATTTCGGCCCAGGGCGAATTCGGCGTGGCGTAGATGAAGTGCACCGCGTCGCGCTGGCCGCCGCCGTGCGGAATCACCGGGATGTCGTGCGCCGCCGCCATGTGGGCGATTTTCACCATCTCGCTCATGCCGCCGCACCAGTGGATGTCGGGCTGCCAGATCTCCGAGCCGTTCACCCGCAGCAGTTGCCGGAAGTCGTAGCGCGTGTAATGGTGTTCGCCCGTCACGATACGGGTGGAGGTGATCTGCTCGCGCAGCCGCCCATAGCCCTCGAAGTCGTCCGGCGGCAGGACCTCTTCGAGCCAGTAAACGTTGTAGGGCTCAAAGGCCTCGGCCAGCTCCAGGGTATAGCGCTCGGTCAGCGCCATCCAGCAGTCCATCAACACGTCGCCGTCAGGGCCGACGGCGGCGCGGGCCCGCTTGACCAGCTCGACGTTTTCGCGAAGACCCTGGCGGCCGTCGGCCGGACCGTAGGGCAGCGCCAGCTTGAGGCGCGTAAAGCCGAACTCCACGTGCTGCTCGATGTCGTTGCCGGTGCAGTATGCGGGGATGCGGTCGTGGATGCGTCCGCCCAGCAGCCGCCAGACCGGCGCGTCCCAGACCTTGCCGGCGAGGTCCCACAGCGCCAGATCGACGCCGGAGATGGCGTTCACCGTCACGCCCTTGCGCCCGTACGACATGGTCGAGCGCCACATGATGTCCCACAGCCGCTCGATGTCGAGCGGATTTTCGCCCATCAGCAGCTTGGTGAGGTGGTCTTCGACGATCACGCCGCCGGCCGGGCCGCCCGGGCCGTAGCCCTTGACGCCTTTGTTGGTGCTGATCTCCACCCAGAAGCTGCCGGCGCGAGGCCCGTTGGCGCCGAACAGGCTGCGCTGCGGCTTGTATTTGGGGTAGATCGAGACGGGGTTGGCGACCTCGACGCCGCCGGTGGACCACGAGCCCGGAGCGGGCTCGTAGCTCGGCACGGGCCGCTTGGGCCGCATCCGCACCAGGCGCACGCCTGTAATCTTGAGGTCGTCCTCGGTCCGCGCCGCGCGCAGGGCGGCGAATGGCGTGACGGCCGCGACAGCGGCGGCGGGCGCCAGCTTCAGGAAATTTCTACGGTTCATTGGTGACTCCATGGGCGAACGGGCGCCGCCGCTCACGGGCGACTCCGGCGCTTGTTCGACGGCGGTATGGTACGCGTCCGCCGCTCCGGTGTCAATCGCTTTATCCGAATGGTGGCCCCATATCAATCGGCTGATAGGGTCGCTTGAGGGGCAACGCCCCATGACGCAGTAGTTTAGAATGTCCCTGGGCGGGGAGACGAACCCGACGGAGGACGATGGCGAACTACACTGTTCCAGCGCTCGAACGGGCTTTTCAGATCATCGACATGTTGGAGAGGAGCAGCCTGGGGCTGACGAAGTCCGAGATCGCCCGGCGCCTCGATCTGCCGTACAGCAGCATCTTCAACCTGCTGACGACGCTGGAGGAGAACCGCTACGCTCGCAAGGACTCCGAATCAGGCAAGTACTACCTGGGGCCGCGGCTGGTGAACGGCGAGCGGTTGATGACCGATGAAGGGGCGTTGCGCCGCGAGGCCGTACCGGTCATGCGCGAGCTGATCGCCGGCACTTCGCACACATCGCACTTGGCGGTGCTGCGCGGCGAAGACGCCATTTACATCGAAAAGCAGGAGCCGGAAGGCTTCTTCCGCCTGAACACATGGGTGGGCCAGCGGGTCTACATCCACACCAGCGCGGTCGGCAAGGCGCTGGCGTGCGAGCTGACCAAGGACGAGGCGCAGAACCTCTGGAAGCGAGGACTGCCGCGGCGCACGGCCAAGAGCGCCACCTCGTTTCGGGCGTTTTGGACCGAGCTGCGCCGTACGCGGGAACGCGGTTACGCCCTTGACGATGAAGAAGACCAAGTGGGCGGGCGGTGCGCGGCGGCGCCGATTCGTTCCGCTTCTGGGATGATCATCGCGGCGATCGGCGTCTCCGCTGTCGCGGAGCACCTGCCGGCGTCCGAGATGGACGCTTTGGGCCGGAAAATTGTAGCCGGAGTGCAAGGCATCGCGGGCTGACTCTTCGCCCCAAAAAAATCCCCCGGCCCATGCGGACCGGGGGACGAAGACCCTGGACAGGGCCGTCTTCGTATTAAAACTCGTAACGCAGCGCGAACTGCATGATGCGCGGGTCCGAGGTATTGCGGTATTGCCCCAGGACCGCCGGGCGGTCAAAGCGCAACTGCATGCTCCGGCCGGTGAAGTTGACGTTATTGAAGGCGTTGAACACCTCCCAACGGAACTGCACCGTGTGTCCTTCGAACGGCAAGGTGAACCGCTTACCGAGCGCCAGATCCGTGTTGAAGAAATCATCAATACGGAAGATGTTGCGGGGTCCGATCAGGCCTGTTTGATTGAAGGACATGTTCGAAGCCGCCGCGCGCCCGTCAAAGAACAGGCCCGGAACGCCGACGTTGTTGTCGCTGTCAATCTGCGTCTCAACCGGGCCGTTGATCAGCGCGCGGCCCGACCCGTAAAAGTTGGTCGACCAGCGCGAGCCGTTGGCGATATCCACCGGCAGGCCGGTGCGATAGCGGCTCAGGCCGGAGATCTGCCAGCCGCAGATGAGCTGGTTGAGCGCGCCGCCGGATGTGCCGCCAAATCGCTTGCCCCGCCCGAACGGCAGCTCGTAGATGAAGTTGAAGTTGAACTGCTGGCGAATGTCGAAGTCCGACGAAGCCACGTTCTGATCGCGCCTGAAGGTGTTGACGATGTTGCCGGCCGTCTCGCTGAACGAATCGGGGTTGAACGACGTCGATAGATTGCCCTCCGCCGCCGAACCGTTGTCGATGGAGTGCGACCAAGTGTAGTTAAAGTCGAACGTGAAGTCCTTGGTAAAGCGCTTGCGAAGTGAAAACGTCATCCCATGGAAGTTCGAGTAGCCGAGGTTCTCCCACACGCGCAGCGCGGAGAACTGTTGGCCGAAGAAGCTGAAGCAGCCCGTCACGACCATGCAGTTGTCGAACCGCCGCCCGTTCTGGTGGGCGCCGCCGAACGGCACGAACTGGCGATCGAGTTGGTCGAGCGTATCGAGCTCGGACTCGCGGCCCCAGTTGTTGTTGACGTAGAAGAAGTTCGCCGAGGCCGAGCCGGGAATGGCGAAGTTCTCAAGCGAAGGGAACATGTTCTCAAAGAACGGCTGGTTCGGGACCAATCCGGGATTCGCCTGAACCATTGCATTTGTCAGGCCTTGGCGTTCAAACAGCGCGCGGTTGGCCTGGAAGGCCTCGGCGAGCGTCTGGCCCGAAACCGGGTCCTTAAAGAAGATCAGCGGGCTGGCCTGGTCATGCTGCGCCAGCAACTTGCGGCCGAGGCGGCCGACATAGCCGACCTCCATGGTCATCCCGCCGGGGATTTCCCTGGAGAACGTCGCGGTCAGAGGGATGGAGTACGGCGCCTGCAAGTTCGAGGCCGTGCCGATGCCGTCGCCGGCGATCGACCGGTTTAGCGGCGGCGTGAACGGGAAGCCGCCTGCCGGCGCGGGAGGCAGTGCGGGGAAACTGCCGTCGAATCGTGGAGCCGAGGAGAACGTGTAGGTCTGCGGATCGTTCGTATTGGCCTGCACGCCGAATGTGCCGAACTGGTCCTGCTGGGTGACCAGGTAGCTGCCGTAACGGTCGTAGAACAAGCCGCCGCCGATCCGGAAGACGCCGTTGTTGCCGAAGATCGACTTCAGCACGCCGGTCGGGCTCCGCGGGCTCCACGCCAAGCTGAAGCGCGGCGCCAAGTTGTTGAAGTCGTTTTGGTACCAGCTCTCGCCATTGTTGGCTGGGCCGCCGGCCTGCCACGTCAGGGACGTGCTGGGCAACTGATTGGCCGGAATACCGTTCTCCATGGCGAAGACGCGGTCAGCCATGTAGCGCTCCAGGGTCGGAGTGGTGATGCCCTGCAGGCCGTTGGTTTCATACGGCGGGCGGGAGTAGCCGTAGCGCAGGCCGTAGGTCAGAGTCAGGCTGGGCTTCACGCGCCAATTGTCGGAGACGTAGAGCTCGTACTCCTCGGTGGCGAATCGGCGGATCGCCCCCGAGCCCACGGGCAACAGGTTGCCGTCCGCGTCGTACGATAGGTGACCCCGATCGAGGTGATGGCGCCCGTCAGGTTCAAAGCGGCGCCGGAAATGGTCGCCAATTGGTCGTCGCGAATCATCAAACCGCTGTTGCCGGTGCGCTGTTGGAGCACTTGATTGATGCCCGCCTGGATGTCGGCTCCCAACCCGCCCAGCAGGCCCTATGAGAGGCCGTGGCTGGGGAAGGTCTCCTCAAAGCTTGTGCGGTTGTTGCGGATGATGCGCATCTGGCCGCCGAACTTAAAGTTGTGATTGCCCTTGACCCAGTTCATGTCGTTGGAGATGTTGTAGGTGGGGATATGGCGCTTGAACGGGCGGTCGCCAAAGTCCTGGAGCTCGCTGATATCAAACAGATTAAAAGCCGGGCCGTCCGCGCCGGTGTTGGCGACGCCTTGGCGTGTGTAACCGAACCGGAACGTGTTGATCATCGTCGGCGTCAACACGCCGGTGTAGGAGGAGACAAAGCCGCGGCTGTTGTTGAGTTGCTTGTAGCCTTCCCGTCCGGGGTAGGTGGCCAGACCGGTTTCCAAGTCCTGGGCGTTGTCGGCCAGGGTGCCGCGCCAACTCAGACGGTGGTTGCCGGTCTTGTCAGCGTTGAAGTCGAACTTCGCCACGTACGCCTTGTTGTCGACTTGCAGCGGCGCATTGAAGCGGAAGCCGCCGAAGTTCTGACCGGCGTCCGAACCGGCAGCCAAGTCGTTGGGATCGGGGAAGACGCTCAACTGCTGGATCATCAAAGGATTGATCCCGAGTCCGGCAGGGTCAGCCGCGCGGAACTCATCCGGAGTCAGTTGGTACCGGTTGCCGTCGTTGGCTTCAACCGTCAACAAGCCTTGCTTGAGCGACGGGGTCGGAACGGTACGGAGCTGGTTGGCCGAGCGCGCGTCGCGCCGGCCCTCGTAGTTCACGAAGAAGAAAGCGCGGTTCTTTACAATCGGGCCGCCGAGGGAGAAGCCGTACTGGTTGCGGATCAGCTTTTCGCGCTCGACCCCGGCCAGGTTGTTAAAGAACGTGTTGGCCGCCGTCACCGTGTTGCGGTGGAACTCATACAGCGATCCGTGGAGCTCGTTCGTGCCGCCCTTGGTCACCAGCGAAACCTGACCGCCCGAGGAACGGCCGACGTCGGCGTTGCCGCCGCCGGTGGTCACGCGGAACTCCTGTACGGAGTCGAGGGGAACCGGCAGCACCGAGCCGAACGGCTCCGGCGACTGCTGGTCGTTCACGTCGACGCCGTCGAGCATGATGTTGTTCTGATCTTTGCGCGCGCCGAGCACTTCGCCGGTCTGGTTCACGCCCGTCTGCAAGCTCATCAGCTCGACGACGTTGCGGGTCAGCAGCGGTAGCTGGCGAACCTTCGTTTCATTGAACGCGTTGCCCACGGTGGCGTCGGTCGTGTTGAGAAGCACGGCGTCCGCTTCCACCGTAACCACTTCCGTGACGGCGCCGATCTCCAGCGAGACGTTCGCCGTGGCCGGGGTGTCGACCAGCAGCTCAAGGCCGGTCACCAGGCCGGTGCTGAAACCGTCCATCTCCACCACGAGGGCATAGAGCCCGGGCGAGATCTGCAAAAACTGATAAAAACCGCGCCCGTCAGTCTGCGCGGTGCGCTCGGAACCGGTCCGTTGATCGGCGAGCGTGGTCGTGGCTCCGGGAATCGCGGCGCCCGACGCATCGGTCACCGTTCCGCTCAGAGTGGTCGTGGCCTGACCGTAGAGGCCGGCTGACGTCAACAGGGCGACGGACAATATGGCGACGAGCCGCCCGGAACGCCCAAACCGCAATTGAATTCCCACCAATGGAAGCCTCCTTTCTGCTGAAAACGAACATCCCCGCCCGGCTGATCGGCCTGCGAGCGTTTCCAGCGGATACTGTTTTTCACCAAGGGAACGGAGGGTTGAGAAACTCTCACCCCTGTTTTGCACCTGAAGTTGGCCGCGTAAAAAGAACCCCTGAACTTTGTACGTCGACCGCCGCCGCCACGCTGTATCGCGTCTTGGAGGCTTACGCCCTTCTCATGACCGAGAAGGCATCAGTCTTGGATGGAGGTCCGCCGTGGGACCGGTTGGAAGTAGGCTGTAACTACGCCGTTACAACTCTGACAATGTTAGGATAGCGACCATTCACCTTGGAAGTCGATGCGAAAGTTTTAATCAGCCGCATAACCGGAGCTTATGCAGCGGGCGGCCCTACAGTTTTCGAAAGGTCGTTTCCAGGAATCCCCGCACAATGTCGGTCTGCTCGCCGGCCTCAATTAGAAACGCGTCGTGGCCGTAGTTCGACGGCAGCTCCACGTAGGCGACATCGCAGTTGCGGCCCCGCAAGGCGCGCACGACCTCCTCGGACTGGTAGCTAGGGTAGAGCCAGTCGGAGGTGAAGCTCAGCACCAGGAAGCGCGCCGCGCAGGACGCCAGCGCGTCGGCGAGCGATTCGCTCCCGCCGCCCAGGTCGAACACGTCCATCGCCCTGGTGATGGTGATGTAGGCGTTGGCGTCGAAGCGTCCGACGAACTGCCCGCCGCGATAGCGCAGGTAGCTCTCCACCTCGAAGGTATCCCGCTCGGTCCCGCCCTGGGAGCCCTCCTGGCGGCGGCGGCGGCCGAACTTCTCGCGCATCGAGTCGTCGCTCATGTAGGTGATGTGCCCGACCATGCGCGCCACTGCCAACCCGCGCGAAGGGCCGGGGCCTTCGTAGTATTCGCCGGCGTTGAAGTCCGGGTCGGCCATGATCGCCTGCCGGCCGACCTCGTTGAAGGCGATCTGCTGGGCGGAATGGCGGTGCGTGGTGGCGATCGGGATGACCGAGGCGCAGCGCTCGGGATACGACGAGGCCCACTGCAACGCCTGCATTCCGCCCATCGAGCCGCCGGCCACTGACAGCACCCGCTCGATGCCCAGGTGATCGAGCAGCATCGCTTGAAGCTTGACCATATCGGCGATGCTGACGAACGGGAAGCGCGGGCCGTAGGGTTTGCCGGTGGCCGGATTGGGCGAGGCCGGTCCCGTGGAGCCGCTACATCCGCCCAACACGTTGGAGCAGATCACGAAGTAGCGGTCGGTGTCGAACGCCTTGCCGGGCCCGATCATATTGTCCCACCAGCCGGGCTTGCCGTCGATATCGCTGATGCCGGCGGCGTGGGCGTCGCCGGAAAAGGCGTGCTCGATGACGATGGCGTTGCTGTGCGCGGCGTTGAGCTCGCCCCAAGTCTCATAGGCCACCGTCACCGGCGCGACGATTTCGCCGGAGACAAGCTTGATGGAAGGGAAGGTGGCGAGCTGGCGCTGTACGATCATGGGGCGAAGCGCTAACCCTTTAGGATAACCCGCCTCTTTGCCAATCGCCGTGCGGTTGCGCTAGCGTCGAGCTGAATGCGTATTTTTGATGTCGTCCTCGCCGCGGTCCTGCTCGCCGCGCCGCTTGCGGCCGAGCCGGACCAGATGGCCTCGCATTGGCTGTTCAAGGCCCAAATCGCCGCCGGAGGCGTCGAGCGGCTGGCGGAGATCCAGGATGCCGAGATCGTCCGCAACATCCAGAGCGCCGGTTTCATGCAGGGCCTCAGCGGGACCCAGACGGTCCAATACATCCTGCCGTCGACGCTGAAGCAGACGAATGCGCTCGACGTGGGCAAGCTGACGGTTTACGTCTCCGGCGATGAGGGCTGGATCGACGGCATGCAGGGTTACATGGCGCTGGCCGGCCCGCAGCTTCGGCAGGCTCAAGGCGAGATCTTTCGGGCGCGGGAGGCGCTGCTGCTGGCCGACCGCGACCCCGAACGCACGGTGCGCTTTGTCGGCGAAGGCGAGCAGGCGGGCCGCAGGGCGGGGGAGCTGGAGATCGCCTCCAAGGACGGCAAGCACTCGGTGCGAATCTGGATCGACGCCGAGTCCGGCGACCTGTTCCAGACCGCTTACGACGGCGTGGCCGTGCAAGGCGACCCGCCGCGGATCATCGAGCTCTATGCCGATTTCCGCACGGTGGACGGCGTCCGGCTGCCCCACCGCACCACGATCTCGCAAGGCGGCCAAGTGATGACGACCTCCACGGTGCTGGAGGTGAAGTGGAATCAGGGCTTGGAGGGGTTGCGTGTAAGTGAGCAGTGAGCGGTGAGCGGTGAGCGGTGAGCAGTGAGCGGTCGTGAGCCGTGAACCGTGAGCCGTGAGCCGTCAGGGGCGCGGGGTAACCCACAGCTCACTGCTCACCGCTCACCGCTCACCGATCCGATACACTGAAATTTCCGCCTTATGGCCTCCTTTGTCCCTATCAGCGAGCTGCGGGTTAAGCCGATCGTGCCGCCGTACGAAGGTCCCTATCCGGGGCCGGCGGGGCGGCGTCCTGACTGGCTGCGCGCTCCGGCGGCCGTTGGCGAGAACTTCCGGCAGCTCAAGAAGCTCGTCACCGATCTGAAGCTCCACACGGTTTGCGAAAGCGCCGCTTGCCCCAACCTGGGCGAGTGTTGGAATCGTAAGACGGCCACCTTCATGATCCTGGGTCACGTCTGCACCCGGCGCTGCGGATTCTGCGCCGTGCAGAAGGGCCCGCCCGAGCCGGTGGACTATGACGAACCGCGCCGCGTGGCGGAAGCCTGCGCGGCCATGGGCCTGCGCTACGCCGTGGTCACCAGCGTCAACCGCGACGACCGAAAAGATGGCGGCGCTGAGCTGTTCGCGCTGACCATCGAGGCCATCCGCGAGCGCGTCCCCGGCTGCAAGGTCGAGGTGCTCGTGCCGGACTTTCAGGGCTCGCACCCCGCCATGGACATCGTGCTCGCCGCCCGGCCCGATGTGCTCAATCACAACACCGAGACCGTGCCGCGGCTGTACCGCTCGGCCCGCATCGGCTCGCGCTACGAGCGCTCGCTCGACATGCTGGCCTACGCCAAGCAGGCCGCGCCCCAAACGCCGACGAAATCAGGCGTGATGCTCGGCTTGGGCGAGGAAGAGGAAGAGGTTGTCCAGGTGATGCGCGACCTGTACGCGGCCAGGGTGGACATCCTGACGATGGGACAATACTTGCGGCCATCGCGCGACCACCTGCCCATCGTGCGCTACTATACTCCCGGGGACTTCGCGCGGCTCAAGAGCATCGCCGAGGAGATCGGCTTTGAGCACGTGGAGTCCGGCCCGCTGGTGCGGAGCTCGTATCACGCCGACGACGCCGGCGAGAAAGCGACCGCCGGCCTTTAGAGCAAGGACAAGACGATGAAGCGTAGAGACCTGTTCAAGACCGCCACCCTGGGATTCGGCGCGGCCGCG
>CAYOPA010000153.1:0-10927 GCA_964405625.1 uncultured Bryobacterales bacterium | reverse complement strand
CCTCCGAGAGCACGAGGACCGGAAATCGCGTGATCGCGACCGCTCCCCCGTCCCGACGACCTCATCGAGTCCGTGCGGCGGGTGGTCGAGGTGACGGCCATCCTGCAACAGCGGCTGGCTGACCCGTTTGACCCGGCGGAGGCCTTCTATGCCGGCGCCTTGCCGTCCATGGTGCGCACCCTCGATCCCCACTCGGCTTTTCTGGACCCGCACCAGTTCGAGTCGCTGCAAGAGATGCAGCGCTCCACCGAGAAAGGTTTTGGCAGCGTCGTCTCGCTCAGCTTTGGCCGGGTGATTGTGTTGCAAACGCTGCCCGAGAGCCCTTCGATGCGAGCCGGCCTGTCGCCGGGCGATGAGATTGTGTCGATTAACGGCTACGTGCTGTCGCGGCTGTCGGTGGAACAGTTGGTGGGTCTGTTGTCGCAGTCCCGGCAGCAGAAGGCCGAGCTGATGGTGCAGCGGCCGAACTTCGCGCGGCTGATTCCGTTGACGCTGATCCCTGAAGAGCTCGCCGACCCCAGCGTCCGGCTGGCGTTCGAAATTGAGAAGAACATCGGCTACGTGAAGGTGGGCAACTTTGAGGCCGAGACCGACCGTGAGCTCAAGGCCGCCATCGATCGGCTTGGGGGCCACGACCTGGGGGGCCTGATCCTGGACCTGCGCAAGAACCCGGGCGGCGTGATCGACGCCGCCGTCCGGCTGGCGGCCCTGTTCTTGGAGCCCCGGCAGCGGATTGTCTGGATCCAGGGCCGCGGTGGGCCGCAGGAGGAAGTGCGCGCGCCGCCGGACAACGAACCCTACCGCTTCCCGCTCGTTGTGCTCCTCAACGAAGAGTCCGCCAGCGCCTCCGAGCTCGTTGCCGGCGCATTGCAAGATCACGACCGGGCGACGATCGTGGGGACGCGCAGCTACGGCAAGGGGCTGGTGCAGAGCGTCTATCCGCTATCGCACGATTCCGGCCTGGCGCTGACGACGGCCGTTTATCTCTCGCCCAGCGAGCGCCCGATTCAGCGGCCGCTGGGCGATTGCGGCGACCTCCAGCTTGCTTCCTGCGAGCAGACCGAGCCCCGCATGTACCGCACGGCTTCCGGGCGGGAGATTCTCGGCGGGGGCGGCATCCAACCCGATGATGTGGTCTATCCACGCGGCTATTCGCGGTTTGAGGCCGCCGTCGCCGCCAGCAACTCGTATCTGGATTTCGCGCGAGAGCTGGTTCGGGGCAAAGAGAACCGCATCGACCGCTCCTTCGAGATTACGCCGGCGATCCTGGACGACTTTCAGTTGTTTCTCTCCGAGCGGCAGATCCGGCCGACTCTGGCGGAGTGGACGTCGAACGTCGAGGTGATCCGGGCGAGCCTGAAGCAGGAAGCGCTGAACCTGACGGTCGGCGTGGACGCTGGGGATGCGGTGGAGCTCGGGATCGACCCGCAGGTGCGGGCCGCGATTCAAGCCATCCGCGGGTTGCGGGAGCGGTAGAGAATCTGCCGGGAAAACTTGTTACGGCGCCGGCTGGCTTGCAACCGGCGCCGCGTTAATTAGGATCAATCGCTATTGGCTGGGCGGCGCCGGAGGGAAAGCCGCTGTCCCGCTGACGTGTTCCATCAGGAAGTCGTACGCCATGCCGCCGATCGGCGCACACATCTCCTCGGACGCTGTTACGGCGTCGACGAAATGCACCCCTCCCCAAACGCGGGACATGCCGCAGTCCGCTTCAAAATCCGACCAGGTGTCCCACGGCCCCAACGTGATGTCCGTCACCGGCGTGACGCCAGGCTCAACCCAGGAGGATCCGGCCGGCGCCGGAACCGACCAGCCGAACGAATTCGAGCCCAGGTAGCGGCGGCTCGCCTCGCCATGCGCCGCGCAGAAGCACGAGGAGCCGGACGGGTACTCGGGGTGGTCCGCCACGGGAAGATAGCTCGTCCATTGGTTGGCGGGCAGGTCCACCGTGCCCTTGCCGGGGCCGCCCCAAGCCCGAACGGTCTGGTTGCCATACAGGAAACGGATGGCGCTGAAGGGTCGCACCGCGTCCCAGCGGCGCTTCTGGTTCCAGGTGGAAATGGCGGCGTCGAAGGCGGCGATGTTGACCACCAAGTCGTAATGGACGAATTCGTCGAGGTCCAATCCGCGCGACTGCAAGATGAACAGCGCCGAAAAGCCGAGGCTGCGGAACTTGTCGTCAAAAAATTCCGCCGTCATCTTCTGACGGTCGGTCAAGTTGGCCGAGTATTCCAAGACCTCGTCGGCCTGCTGCTTGTACATCTGCCGACCGTTGGGACCGGTCGGACGGCTCTTGATCGGCGGCGGCACATTGAACATGTTGGGGTTGTTGTAGGTGTAAGGCTTGGTGAGCCGAAGCTGCGGGGTCACGAACTGCTGCACCTGGAACAGCCCGGTCCCATTGGTTCGGATGGCCGGCTGCCAGCGCGAGGGGTCGCGGAGCTGATAAGCGGTGTTGAACGGCTCGTAGCCGGTGTAGTCGGCGTAGGGTTGGCCATTGAAATCCCTGCCGCCCTCGTCGCCGAGCTGGTTCATGCCGTCGCGCTCGCGAAACGCCATCACGGTCAGCCCGGCGACGTTACCGATGCCCTCGGCGTCGTCAGATCATCGCTGTCGTTGTCTGGATCGAGCCCGGCGGACTCGACCATCGCGCGCCAGGTTTCGACCCTCCTCGGATACAGACTACTCAGCACGCGGTAAGAGGCATGGACAACGGCAATATTCTTGTTGCGGTTGGTGGTGGATTCGCCTGCCGGGCGTCGGCCAAGGCGGGAATAGATGCCCACCGCGCTGGGATGGTAGGGCGCCAGCGCGTCAAACATGCCCGTGAGCAGGACAGTCGTTGTCCGCAGAACGAGCGTGGCGTCGCCCGCGCCGGGCGAAACGTCTTGGCGAACGACCGGAATAACGTTGGGAATAATGACCTGGACGACGGCGTTTCCACTGTCGAGGTCGAGGGGAGGAGGCGCCTGTGCGGGCAGCAGTGAGACAGAGAGAAGTGTGCCAAAAAGGCTGTAGGTGAGTACTTTCATGATTGAATGCATGGCTCTTTACTTCGCATGCCGGCGTTTACCGGCATAGCCGCGAACGAAACAAGGCCTATGTCTACAGTTGTATGCGACGCCCGCCCGGTTCAGTTTGCAGCGGAAATAGGATATCAGTTCTGGTCTACAAAATTTCAATTCCGTAGAGATCCTTCCAAAGCGCCGGTTATTCCGTCCGACTTCTCCGACGTTGGGTTTGGAAGGGCTCGCTGGATGACCCGCGGCGTGCGTGATATCCAGCGCCAGAAACATCCAGGCGGTTCTGCCAGCCTCAGGTGCGGGGCTCCGATTAAAGAGCGCTGGGATCGGTTCCGTTCAGGATGCGCGCGCAGCAGTCCAGATGGCGGGCCATGGCCGCGCCGGCGCTGACGGGATCGCGGTTTGCGATTGCGTCGAAGATTGCGGTGTGCGCCGCCACGGCGTCTTCCAACGACACCAAACGGGCCATGTGCTCCACGCCGACCGAGCGGTGCAGAGAGCGGAAAATCAGGTGGCAAAGCCGGTTGCCCGACGCCGCCATCACGGCCTCATGAAAGTCCAGATCAGCCTGCCGGCGCTCCTCCATCGTGCTACTGTCAGCCAGCGCCCGCAGCGCCTGCCGCATCCGCGCCAAGTCCGTGGGGTCTGCGCGTTCGGCGGCCTGGGCCGCTAGCTGAGGCTCGACCGCCTGCCGGGCCGCGTAGCGCTCGTCGACTGTGATGTCGCCCAGCAGGATCAACAGCTCAATCGGTTGCTCCAGCACGGATGTGACATGGCTGTTGACATAGGTGCCATCGCCGACCCGCTGGGACACCACGCCTAGCGTTTCAAGCACTTTCAAGGTCTGCCGCAGCGTCGTGCGGTTAACGCCGAGCTCCCGCGCCAAGTCACGCTCAGCCGGCAGGCGGCTGCCGGGCCGCAGCGAGCCCTCTGCCATAAGCTGCTTGAATCGCTCCAGCAGCACGGCATTCGCCCCGTGCGGAGCAACGCTCTCCGGGGCCTGGGATCGAGATGAAAGCGGTTGTGACGGGGCGGGTTGCATCCTGTAGGCACCTGAATCGCAAACGTCTTGGAGGGGTTCGTCAGATCAGTTTACAGGACCGCCGGCGGCGCGTAGCAGCCGATCGCCTGTGTTCTAGGGACTCTAACAGGTTTGCCGGCCAGTGTTTCGTCGAGGGCTCGCCGGAGGTCATGCACGCTCGGCGCCGGTCGCTTCTTGCCCAACGCCGCATACAGATCGTTGATCCGCCCACGGTAGAGCAGCTTCCCGGCGGGCGAGAAGACCGCCGCCTCGGGCGTAATGGTCGCTCCCGCCTTCCGGGTCAGCTCGCGGGAGGCGTCGAGCAGCGCCGGGCAGCAATCGCCGAAAAAGCTCCGGCGGTGCTCGCGAATCCGGTCCGGCTTGGCGTCCGGATCGAGATAGACGAGGAAGAAACGTACGCCCTGACCGTCGTAGTCGGCCTGGATCCGCTGGATCTCCGGCGCAAGCTGGTTCGATATGGGGCAGTCGCTGAGTACGAAGAACAACGCCGTCGCCTTGGCCGAACCGGCGTCCAGTGCGGCGTGGCGGGCGCCGTCGATATCCCGCAGCTCCGCCGCCGGGAGGCCCGCACCGCCCAGGAACGCCGCCAGAAACGCGCGCCGCGCCAGCATGCCGTCAGTATACGGAAGACTTGCCGCGCCTACCGAGGGGCGGCGTCAATATCTAGAACGTACAGCGTCTCCCCGCCGCCGAATGCCCGGACTAAGGCGAACAGCCCAGCGCCCACGCGAGCGCGCTAGTCAAGATCGAATTCGCGGATTGGCGGCCCGTCGTGCTTGCGACCCTTCTGTTGCTTGAGCAACCCGGCGAATTTGCGGTCCAGATCCTCGTCCTTGCGCCGGTTCAGCTCAACGCCTTTGCGGAAGGCGGCCTCGCGCGCGGCCTCTTGATCCTTCAGCTTCGCCAGCCCCTCATCCAGGCTCTTGGGACCGCCGCGAGGCCGTCCCGGGGAGTGGCTCAGCACGGTTCCGGATTCCGCATCCACCTCCAGCACGGCGCGGCAGCAGGGGCAGTCGATACGCAGGATGCCGTCTTTCATCGCTTCATCCTACAGGAGGCCGCCGGGCCAGCCTCAGCCTTTCGCACTGCTGCGCCGATTTCGCGGAGCGACTAGAATCTAGGTGGACTTTTCCGCTCCGGCAGCCGATGAGCAGGCAAAGGGGCCCGATTTAGCAGGTAAACGCCCTACCAGGAAAACCCGCATGGCGTTCCGCGTTGGACAAGAAGTCGGAGGTTATCGCTTTCTCGGCGTCCTGCAAATGGACGGCGGCTCGATGACCCATGCGGTGGAGAACCTCGAAGCCGGCCGGCGCGAGCATCTCAAGCTGTTGCCGGGCGAGCTCAACAACGATCCCTCCATGCGGGAGCGATTCCTGCGCGAAGCCGCGATCCACTCCAAGCTCGAACATCCGGGGATCGCGCAGCTCTACCGAGGGTTCGAGCTCGACGGCCGGCTTGTGATGACGCTGGAGTCGATCGCCGGACGGCCGCTGGAGCAGCGGCTGGCCGAAGGTCCACTGGCGCTGATCGAGGCCGTCGATATCGCCATCGCGACCCTCGATGCGCTCGCGTACGCCCATGTGCGCGACGTCGTGCACCGCGAGGTGACGCCGCGGACGATCTACCTCACTCCCGGCGGCGGCGTTAAGCTGACCGGCTTCGGGCTGGCGCGCCAGGCGGCCGATCCGCGCCTCACCGCGCCGGGGACGATGTCGGGTTCGATCCATTACATGGCGCCCGAGCAGGCGAAGGGCCGGGGCGACCTAGATTGCCGCTCCGACATTTACTCACTGGGCGTGGTGCTCTACGAGATGGTGGGCGGCACACGGCCGTTTGAGTCCCGCGGCCAGTTCGACATCATCCAGGCGCATGTGATGAAGGCGCCGCCGCCGCTGGAGGATCTGCGCGACGAGCTGCCGCCGTCCTTGTGCGCGGCTGTCATGCGGGCGCTGGAGAAGTTTCCCGACGAGCGCTTCAGCTCGGCGGCTGAGTTTCGTGAGGTCCTCGAAGGGGTGCGGCGCGAGGCGCTGACCCTGGAGGCGGAGCCGAAGCCGCTGAAGGCGCATGCCCCGGTGGAGGACCTGAAGGGCTCGATTCGGAACGACGAAACGGCGCTTCCGCCGCTGATCCCTTCGAGGCGCGCCGCAAAGGCCGGCGCCGCCGAGGCCGCTTGGGAAGAGGAATCCGAGGGCTGGGAAACCCGCGACCTGATCGTGGTCGGCGCACTAACCTTCATCATCGTGGTGGCGCTGGTGCTGGCCGTCCTCGTGGTGTTGAACCGGTAGGAAATCGGACGCGGAATCCCGAGGGCCGGATTGCGCATTTGACTAGCCGTTTGATTGAATGAGAGCGGGCGGGATGGCTGGCGCCCAGGAGTCGATTTGGAAGAACACCTCAAGCGGCTGATGCAGCAGCTTGGTCACGCGATCAACGAGTCGCTGTCGGAATCGGAATCGATTGCCGAAGTGATCGGTGAGATCAAGCGCGAAGGCTACGACGTCTACCTGGTGCTCGAAGCGACCATCGGCTTCAATCGCCGCGAAGAAGACGAGGACCCGCTCGACGACATCGACGGCGACTACTCGTTCTCCGAGCAAGACCAAGCTTTCCTGCGGGAGATGAAGATTTCATCTCCCGAGGAATAGCGAGCCTGCACCGCCCTACGCCGACTACTCCGAGGGCTCGGCCTTCTTCCTGGTCGATTTTTTCTTCGCGGCCTTCTTCTTGGCCGCTTTTTTCTTTGTCGCGGACTTCCTGGCAGCTTTCTTACGCGAAGCCGCCCTCTCATCGGTCGCAGCCTTGGGCTCGGGTTTGGGCTCCGGCGTCACGGACTCAGCGGGCTTGACCTTCGGCTTGGCGACAATCAGCTCGCGCTTCGGCGCCGGGGAGTCGTCGCGTTTCTCGGGGGCCGGTTCGCGGTCGCCCTCTTCGCCGGAAGCCGAACGCTCACCGGCGGCGCCGGTGCGTCCACGACCGCCGCGCCGCCTGCGTCGCCTCCGCCGGCGAGCCGGATCACTATCGGTCAACTCGCCGGACGCCGCCTCCGCCGATTCCTCGGCATCGTCGGCCTTCTCAATCTTGGCGGGTTTGTCAGTCGGTTTGCTTGGCTTGGCGACCGGCTTGGCTGGGACCGGTGAAAGCGGCGTGTGGAGCTCGGAGCCGGGATAGTAGCGCAAGATCTCGCTGTTGTCGGCCTCGGCCCTCAATAGGCCCTTATCGCACGCCAGGTTGACCAGCTCGCCGAACTCGCGGAAGCCGAACTCGGATTCCTTAAAATCGGGCTCGGCCGACCGCATGAGCATCTCGACCTCACGCTCCGGAATGCCCATCTCCAGCAGGTGCTCGTTGTCGGCGAGCACGTCCTGCAACAAGGGCAGTGCGTCCTCGCGCTCGGGGCCGCTGGGCTCTTCCTCAACTTTCGTCTCCGTCTCTTCGGCCTTGGCCCGCTCCACGATCAGGTGGTTGTCGACCGTCTTGACGTTGATGAAGCCCTGCTCTTCAAGCTTCTCCATCAGGCCGGAGAATACGGACACGCCGTAGTCGCGTTCAGCGAAAGCCGGATCAAGCTGCAACATCGTGCTCTTGATGAGCCCCAGTTGCGGCTGCACGCCGCGCACGTCCAGGGCCGTCAGTGCGCGCTCCAGCAACGACAGCGCCTGCTTCAACGGCAGCGCGGTGCGCGCCGCCTGCGGACGGCCGCTACGGGGCGATCCGCCGCGGCGCGAGCGCGGCAGCAGGTCCAGCAACGACTCATAGCTGATGAACTCGTGGCAGTTCCGCTGCAGGATGGTGGAGGTGAATTGTCGCCCGCCCACCACGTAGACGCGCTTGTTGTACTCCTTGAGCTTGTTGACCAGCGGCATAAAGTCGCTGTCGCCGGAGACGATGGCGAAGGAGTTGATGTGATCGCGGGTGAACGCCATCTCCAACGCGTCGAGCGCGAGATTGATGTCGCCGCCGTTCTTGTCGCCGCGCGGGGTCGAATCGCGCTGCGTCATCTGAACGCCGTACTCGGCGAAGGCGCGCGTCGCCTCCGGGTGGTGCCCCCAGTTGCCATAGGCGATCTTGGAGACGATCTCACCGCGCTGGTTCACCCCCTCGAGGATGCAGGCGATGTCGAGATCGCGATTCAGCGTGCTCTTGACGCCGATTTCGATGTTGTCGTAATCGATGAAGATTGCGAACTTAAGCTTGTCGTCCACTGAACCCGATTATATCTCGCTTTCGAGAACGATCGCTCGCGATATTGTTTGTCGGGTTGTGCGATGATGCGCCGCATGTTGCATGCGATCAGGAAGTTGGCCGTTTTGCTCGCGCTGGCGGGTGTTCCAGCGGCGGCCGAGCCCGTGCGAGTGCTGGTGGCGTACCATTCGCAGACCGGCCACACCCGCGCGATGGCCGAGGCGTTGGCCGCGGGCGTGGCGGAAGTGGAGGGCGCGACGGCCGTTGTCAGATCGGTGGAAGCTGTCGCCAAGGCCGACTTGGAGGCTGCTGACGCCATTGCGTTGGGATCGCCCGTCCACATGGGCGACGCGGCCGTGGAGGTGCGGGCGGCGCTAATGCGCTGGAGCGGCGAGTTTGGGTTTTGGGAGAGCCGGGGCTTGCAGAACAAGGTCGGCGCGGTGTTCGCCACCGGCGCCTTTCCGTCCAATGGCAAGGAGCTCACGATGATGAGCATGGCGACGGGGCTGTTGCAGTTCGGCGTGGTGCTGGTGAGCCCCTACGGCAGCCTGGGGGCCTCGGCGACGACTCACCGGCCGGACCCCGGCGTGGACGAAGCCGAGCAAAAGATCGCCCGAGACCTGGGACGGCGGCTGGCCGAGGTGGCCGGCCGCATGAAGCAGGGAGCGCCGTAGGGGGAACGTCGACTGGGGGCCAAAGTGACGAAACCTGCTGCTTTCAGTAGCGACGGACATTCTTGTCCTTCGGCTGGAGTTTCTACAATTCGCTCCGGTCCGCGGCAGCCATGTAACGCGCGCCAAACCGGCGTGCGCCACGCGGGCGGCCTCTACGGGTTCGCCAGCATCCAATGAAAATTCAGCGAGATCTTGTCCTTGCTCGACTTCTTCACCCGGAACTCAAACGACTTGTAGCCGTTGCGGGCGCTGGGCTGCTCAATGATCTCCACGATTGGCGAACGAGCGTCGACGACCGCCGGGACGCCCGGCAGCGGGTCGCCCTCGACGTAGCCGGCGGTGGTCTGGTTGTCCACGGAGATGCGAATGCGGCCGTTTTTGTAAATTTTGCCGTTCCAGAAGAGGTTTCCGGTTGTCTTCTCCGGGGTAACGGAAGGCTCATCGCGGCTCGGAGCAATGGCGCGAGCCTCGGCGGGTTCCTTCGGCGTCGGAGTGGGCGTGGGATCCGGCGAGGGCTTCGAGCCGTAGGCCCCTGAACCCGGCAGCATGATCTTACCTCCGCCTCGCCGCGGAGGAGGAGCCTCCTCTTCCGCGGCCGCTTCCGGTTCCGTGCGCTCTTTTTCCTGCGCTCGGGCCGCGGGCAAAGCCAAACTCAAGATTGCGGCGGCCAGCAGGAAGCAACGCAGAGGCTGCTGAAGTCGATACAACATTCCCCTACCCGAGAGGATAACAGCGCCCACTGCGAGGTCCAAACCAAAAGGAAGGCCCGCGCGACCTGGGGAAGTCGCGCGGGCCCGGTTAATGAGAGTGCTAGGAAAGGACTTAGCCTCGCAGCAGCGCCAAGACGGCTTGCGGAGCGGAGTTGGCTTGCGCCAGGGCCGCCACGCCCGCCTGTTGAGCAATCCCGGCGCGGGTCAGGTTGGCCGCTTCTTGCGCCAGGTCGGCGTCGCGAATGCGGCTCTCCGCGGAGGAGATGTTTGTCACCTGCGTGGTCGCCAGGCTGATGGCGAACTGCAGGCGGTTCTGGCCGCGGCCTACGTCAGCTTGCAGCGTGCCGAGCTTGTTGATGGCTCCCGCCAGCAACGTCACGGCGTTCTCGGCGTTCTCTCGCGAGGAGATGTCCGCGATGGCGCCGCCCTCCAACTGACCCGAGGTCAGCAGCAGGTCCGACGGCGTCGCGTTGGCCACGCCATGATCGTTGGCCAGATCGCCCACGGCCACATTGAAGCCGCCGGGGAGGTTGGCCAGGAAGCGGATGCCTTCCGTGCCCGCCCCGTCGCGCTCCCTCACGGCGACGATCTGCTGCAGGGTCGAGTTGTTGGAAGCCTGCAGCGTGCTGTTGATGGTGTTGACCGCATCGCCCACGGTGAGCGCGTTGGCGTTGGTCAGATTGATGTTGATCGCCTGCACCGCGCCGGTGGCATCCTTGGCCGTGACGTTCAGGTTCTGGACGTCGTTGCCATAGGTCAGGCCGGTGAAGCTGATCGGATCGGCCGAGGCGGAGTTTGTCGCCTGGGCGCCGCCGGAGTTGATGGTGGCCTCCACGCCCGAGTCGGCGACAGTGCCGGCGACCACGCCGACTTCGGCGTCAGCGTCGGTGAAGCCCGTCAGCAACTGGTTGGCGTCGTCGTCATTGACGCTCACCAGGAAGTTGCCGCCGCCGCCGGCCGTGGTCGTCTCGAGTGTGAAGCCGCCGGCTGTGGTCGCCCGCAGGCCCGCGCCCGACAGGGTCGAGTTGGTGTTAATGGCGGCGTTGACGCCGTTCACCAAGTCCTGTGCGGTCGCGCCGCTGGCCACGGTGATGGAGAAGGTCTGCGTGGTCGCTTGGCCTTCCAATTGAATCGAGAAGTCGATCGTCGCGCCGGCGGCCGGGGCCGCGTAGGCGGACGTGATCGTGTTGTAGCGCGCCGCGTCGCCCGCGCCGAGCTCGGCCGTGCCGAAGCCCAGCGTGTTGTCGGTATCGCCGACCACGCGCACCTGGAACGACTCGCCCAGCGAATTGGTGA
>CAYOPA010000152.1:10708-10985 GCA_964405625.1 uncultured Bryobacterales bacterium | reverse complement strand
GCGTCCACGGCGCGGCCGCTGAGCCAGCCGCCCAGCGCGAACGGCGTCAGGTGCCCCAGCAAGATCGCCGAGGCGGACAAGATCGCCCGCTCGCGGGTCAGGCTCGCCGGATCGCCGGCCAGGGTCGCCCCCCAGGCGCAGAGCAGCCCGCCCAATCCGCCGGCAAAAAAGAATCGCCAGCCGACCGACCAGAAGAGTTTCGGCCAGACGAAGCTCATCGAGATCGCTCCGCCCAACCCGTAGCCGGTGGCGAAGGCGATCAGCGAGGCCACGCTGA
>CAYOPA010000152.1:2846-10698 GCA_964405625.1 uncultured Bryobacterales bacterium | reverse complement strand
TGGCCGCATACATTCCGAACAGGCCAGTGTCGACGTAGCTGGTGGAGAAGGCGATCAACGCGGCCAAGCTGAGGGCCGCCAGGTCGCGCTCGGGTTGAAAGGAGATGATCTCGGCAATAGCTGGTCCGGCCAGAAACGCCGGAATCAGCATCCCCAGCGCAAACGCCAACGCGCCCCGCCCCGGTCCGCCGCCGCGCGGCAGCCCCCAGGCCAAGGCGCCGCCGCCCAACGCTCCGCCCAGCGCAAAGCCGCCGAAACGTCCCGCTCCCGCCCACAGCTCGCTCGCCGACAGCGCCGCCGAGCCCATCATCAGCACGGCCGTCACCAGACCGCCCGCGCCGAAGCCGGCGAGGGCTTGCCAGCCGTGCGTCGCGGCTCCCGCCGCAGCCGCCGCGACGGGAGCCGCGACAGGCTTCGCCTGTTCAACACTGCGGAAAGCTGCTTGCGGCGTGGCGGACATGGGGATCTCCTCCGGCTCTACGACCGGTACTCCATCAGGATCGGCGGTCAGGCGGCGCTTGGCTATTGGGGATTCGGCTCATTTTCGTGCGCGGCGGGAGCCTTAGGTTGAGCGTGATGGTTTCTGTCCAAGGCTGCGATAATCGGGAAATCCGCGATGACCCAACGCATCGCCCACTACGAGCTGCTCGAACGCATCGGCGAGGGCGGCATGGGGATCGTCTACAAGGCGCGTGACACGCGCCTGGATCGCCTCGTCGCGCTCAAGTTCCTGAGCCCCGAGCTCGACGCCGGCTCGGAGGAGATCGAGCAGTTCCTCCACGAAGCGCGGGCGATCTCGCGGCTCAACCATCCCAACATCGCCACCATCTACGCGGTGGAGCAGGACGAGGGCGACCGCTTTCTGGCCTTTGAATACCTCGCCGGAGGCACGCTGCGCGACGCCGTTTTGCGGGCCGGGGCTTCGTTGCCGCTCGACAAGATCTTCACCTGGTCCGCCCACGTCGCCCGCGCGCTGGCCCACGCCCATCGCCACGGCATCATCCACCGCGACGTCAAGAGCGCCAACGCGCTACTCAACGGAGAGGGCGCCGTCAAGCTGACCGCCTTCGGGCTGGCGCTGGCGTCCGGTTCGCGGGCGCCCGCCCTGGAGACCGCCGGCACGGTCGCCTACATGGCGCCCGAGCTCGCTCAAGGCGCGCCGGCTGACGCGCTGTCGGACCAATTTTCCTTCGGCGTCGTCGTCTTCGAGCTCGTCGCCGGGCGTACGCCGTTCCAGGCCGAGACACAGGCCGAGATCCTCTACGACATTGTGCATGCCCCGGCGCCACGGCTGCGATCGCTGCGCCCGGACGCGCCTGAAGAGCTCGAGGCCATCGTATCCCGGCTGCTGGAGAAAGATCGCGGGGCGCGCTTCGCGTCCATGGACAGGGTCGTCGATGTCCTGGAGCGGGCCGCCGATCGGGTGCGGGCGGAGCGGACCACGCAAGAGATTCCGGTCTTCCCCGCTCCTGCCGAGCCCGCCGTGGCGGTGCTGCCGCTGGTGGACATGAGCCCGCGGCGCGATCAGGAGGTCTTTTGCGACGACGTCGCCGAAGAGATTCTCAGCTCGCTCTCCGCGGTGGAGGGCTTGAAGGTCGTCTCACGGGGCTCGTCGTTTCAGTTCAAGGGCCAACCCTACGACGTCCGTGAGATCGGCCGCACGCTTGGCGTGGAGACCCTCCTGGAAGGTAGCGTTCGCAAGGCCGGCGACCGCCTGCGGATCTCGGTGCAGCACGTCGAGGCGAGCACCGGACGGCACCTGTGGGCCGAGCGCTTTGATCGCGGCGCCGATGACGTGTTCGCCATCCAGGACGAGATCGCCCAGGCCGTGGCCGCCAATTTCCGGTTGCACCTGGCCCGCCCTGAGCGGGTTGTTCGGCCAACGGCGAATCTGGAAGCCTACAACCTCTACCTCGCCGGTCGGTTCTATCTCAACCAACGCCGCAAGGAGGCGGTGGACCGGGCGCTGGAGGCGTTCCAGGCCGCGCATCGGCTCGACCCTGGATTCGCTCTGGCGGCCGCCGGGCTGGCCGAGAGCTACATTTTGTTGGCCGCCGGGCAGCGCTACCCCGGCGATCCCCGGACGCTGCTGGGCCAAGCGCGCGAATGGGCGCAAAAGGCCGTCGAGCTTGATCCGCTGCGGGCCGAGGGCTATGTGCCGCTGGCGCAAGTGGCCTTGCGGGCGGATTGGGATTGGACCGGGGCGGAGGCGAATTTCCAGAAGGCGATCGAGCTGAACCCCAGCTATGCCACCGCGCGCCACCAGTACGCTATGTACTTGTCCTTCGTCGGACGTCTCGGCGAGGCCCGCGAGCAGATCGACCGAGCGCGCGAGCTCGATCCGCTGTCGCCGATCATCGCCACCGCCGTCGGGAGAATTCTCACTTTTTGTCGCGACTTCGACGGCGCCGTCGCACAGCTCAAACAAACCATCGCCCTCGATCCCACCTTCCTGCAGGCCCGGCTGGACTTATTGGTGGCCTACGCCTGCTGCGACCGCTTGCAGGAGGCCCGTGAGCAGATCGACGATCTCGCCCGGCTGTCGGGAGACCCCGCCCAGCGCAGCTTCATCGAATCACGATACAAGGCCTTGACGGGCGATCTGGAGGGCGCGCGGCGGGAGCGTCAAAAGGTTGTCGAAGCAGCACGCTCGCGTCCGATCTCACCGGCGCTGCTTGCCCTCATCGACATGTCGATTGGCGATCTCGACCGAGCCATGGACGAGCTCTTCGAGGCGGTCGAGAACAAGGACAACCTGCTCGTTTTCGTGCAGTGCGAGCCGACCTACGACGCGATTCGCAGCCACCCGCGCTACCCCGAGCTGCTCGCGCGAATCGGATTCCCTACGGCGCCGCCTTCCGACGCCCGAAGTCAAAAGGACGGTTGATCGCGCGGATCTTGGTTTGGTAGAGTCGGAAGAGCCGTTCCTATTCGGGTGGCCGATCCGCAATTTCCCTCGAGGTTCCTTGCTGTCAAGACCGCTCGCGAGCCGGTCAAGATGAGCGGCGCAAAACCGGAGCCGCCGGAGCGCACCACCGGGAAACCGCCGCTGCTGAGCAAAGTGGGCGGACGGGCGGCGGACGCCGGATGGACGATGTCCGGGTCGGTGATCGGCGGTTTGCTGCTGGGCTACCTGCTCGGAGAAGGGTTGGAGATCAACCCGGGTGCGACGGTTGCGGGATTGTTCGTTGGACTCGGCGTGGGGCTCTACAACTTGGCTAGGATCATGGGACTTTTCAAATGAGCGGCGCCGTGGGGTGGGGTTTATTGGCCGGTGCGCAGTTCGTGGTGATCTCGGAATTACTGCTCGCCCTCTGGCGCGGGCGGCGGGAGTGGCAACCGATGCAAGCGGCGCTAGTCGGAGCGGCGGCGCGCACTTTGTGGATGATCATCGCGCTGGGCTGGGGATTGTCCCGCTTGCCGGAGGCGCGGGTCGAGTTTGCGGCGACGCTGATGGCGGTCTACCTGGCGGCACAGGTGGCGGAAGGGATTCGCTACCAGAGGTTTACGGAGTCGAGAGCATGACGCTGCCTGGAACGGCAAAACTGTTGCCGCTGACATTGCTGACCTCGCCGGCGCTGATCGGCGCCGAGCACGGCGACGGTCATGAGGGCACGTTGTCATCGGTGCTGATGCACCACATCACCAACCAGCACTACCCCGGCACCGTGCTGGAGGAGTGGGCCGTCAGCAAGGCCGTCGTGATGATGCTGATTGCAGCGGTCGGACTGATCGCGCTGCTCGCCGTGGCCATGAGCGGTTTCCGCTCCGGCTCGACTCCGAAGGGTCTCAGCAACGCGGTCGAAGTGGTCGTACTCTACATTCGCGACGAGATCGCCTACAACGCGATGGGCGAAAAGTACGGGCGGATGTTCACGCCGTTTCTGTGCACGCTGTTCTTCTTCATCCTGGCCTGCAATCTGCTGGGAATGGCGCCCGGCTCCTACACCGCAACCAGCAACCTCAACGTCACGGGAGCGTTGTCGATCATCACGTTCGTGTTGATCGTCGTTTCCGGCGTAATCGTTCAAGGACCAGTCGGCTATGTCAAGCACATGGTGCCCGCGGGCACGCCCATGGCGCTGGCGCCGCTGCTGATCGTCATCGAAACGCTGAGCTTGTTCGTCAAGCCGATCGCACTGATGATTCGTCTCGGCGCGAACATGACGGCCGGCCACATCGTCATCATCGTGATGCTTAGTTTCATTTTTGTTTTCAAGAGCTTATTGGTCGCTCCGCTGGCGATTCCGCTGGCCGTCGCGATCACGATCTTGGAAATCATCGTGGCCTTTATTCAGGCGTACGTTTTCACACTTTTGTCGTCTCTGTTTATTGGAATGGTGATCCATTCCCATCACTAGAGGCCATTCAGCGGCAAACCCGATTTACCGCCCTGTTCGTTATCGCCAAGTCAGTTACCCGAGGAGAGGTTCCGAAATGCAAGCAAGCATCCACCGAGCGGCAAAAACGCTGCTCTTCCTGACAATGGTCACTTTAATGGCGCCCGTCGCGGCCTTTGCGCAAGGCGCCGGCGACAGCAAGCTCCATTACGCCGGCGCCGCCGTCGGCGCCGGCATCGCCGTGATCGGCGCCGGTCTCGGCATCGGCAAGCTCACGGCCGCCGCCGTCGAGAGCATCGCCCGGCAGCCGCAGGCCGCCCGTGAGATCACGGCCGCCTTCCAGCTTCCGTTGTTCCTGCTCGAAGGCGTCGCCGTGATCGCCTTGGGCGTGGCCTTCGTCGTCATCTTCGTCACCTAGGCCGATGGGCTCCGAGAACGCACTCCTGCAGTTCGAGCCGGGGTTGATGATTTGGACGGTCGTCGTCTTCCTCATCACCCTGGTCGTTCTGAAAAAAATCGCCTGGGGCCCATTGCTCAAATCGCTCGACGAGCGGGAGCAACGCATCCAGGAAGCCGTCTCGCAAGCCGAGAAGGCCAACCAGGAAGCGGCCGCGGCTATCGCCAAGGCTCGCGAGGAATCCGCGGTTGCGCTGCGCAAGTCCGAGGAAACACTCAAGCAGGCCCGCGTGGACGCCCAGCACCTGCGTGAAAGAATGATCGCCGAAGCGAAGACCGAGTCGCAAAAAGTCGTCGATCAAGGTCTCAAGCGCATCGAAGCCGAACAACGGGCGGCCTTCCAGCAGATCCGCGCCGAGGCGGCGGGGATGGCTGTTCAGGCCGCCGCCAAGCTGATTCGTTCGTCCCTGAATGAATCCGAGCAGCGCCGCCTCGTCGAGGACTTCCTCCGCGATACTCCCGAACACGGCGCGGCGGGCCGGACCACCGTGCAGTAAACGACGACGGCGGCCCATTCGATCGGAGCCGCCGTCCGTCGAGCCCATCCCTTCGATCCCGTCGCCGGGCGGACCGCAAATCCTACAAGCGTGGAGTCTTTGCTCCGCGCAGGGATGTACTACGTGTTCTTAGGCTAGCGACTAGGGTGTGGAGCGGATCCCCCAGGCGCCGATTCTACAGCAGAATGGAAGGTGGACGAGGAACGCTCCGGCGGCTCGCACTGACCCGGCGTGTCCCGGCTCGCCGCGGAACTATTGGTCATGTATTGCCTGCTGTGCCATGAGAAGATCCCCCGGCTCCGCGCTTGGCGTACGAAGTCCGAGTTCTGTTCCGACGAGCACGCGGCACTCTATAAAAAGCAGACGCTTGACCGGCTGCTGACCGACCAAAGCTCCCAGCACAAGAAACTGCCCGTGGCGTCTCCGCTGCCCGAGGACGACTTAGTCGATTTGCCCGGCGATGAGACCTCCGCCCCTCCCATTTGGCAGGCGGGCCGGCCGCCGGTCGCCGATGGTTCGGGCTCGTTGGACCGGGACGCGGGCTTGCCGGAGGTTCGAGACGACGAGGACGCGCACGACAGCGTCGAAGAGCTTTGGCGCTTGGCCGACGAGGTCGAGCACTCTGATTCAACAGCGGCTACCGCCCGCGAACCGGCGCGTTACGGTCGCGACCCGGAGGAGTCCGAGGTCCCGCGGCAGTCGGCGGAAGAGCCGCCGCGGGCGCTACCGATGTTGGCTGAGGAGGCGCAGGCATCTAAAGCGGCGCGCTATGACGACCCACTCAACGCGCTCTCCGGCGAGGCGGACTTTTTGGCCGACGCCTCGGATCTGGGCGCGCTCGCCGATCTCCCCCCGCTCAGCGACGACCTGCTGGCCGAGCTCAACAGCGATCTCTCGGCGTTCGATGATCCCGCTCCGTTGGACGAAAACGAGCCTCGGGCCGGCGAGCGCCGGCCTCCGACCGATCGCGGGTCGGATGACGCGCCGTCGATTCTTGAACGGCTCATGGAGGACCCCGTCTCGGACTGGCGGGGGCAGCCACCGAAAGCCGCGGCAGCAGCGCGGACCAACGACAGCGCCGAAGAGGACCCGCTGGCCGACTTGGCGGCCATGGCGCGGGGCGATGAAGAGCCCGAAATTGACCCGCTAGCCGAGCTCATCAAGGCCGAGGAGTCTGTCAAGGCCCGCGCCGACGAGGAGGCCGACGGCGGGGACGACGCCATCGATGAAGCGATGGCCGAGCTGCTGGTTGACGAGCTCGCCGATGAGTCCCTGCGTGACGACCTGGACTTGCAGGAGCTGGAGCGCAACCTGAAGGTCTTACCGTTCCCGTCCCGTGGCAACGCGTCGTTCAAGAACGGCAGCAAGGACTACGCCGACAGAATCGCCGCCGACGCAGACGCTGCGCTGGAGGCCAACCGGTTGCCGGCGCCCGATCAACCCGAGCCCGCCGTCGCGGCGACGCCGGCGCCCCCTCCCCGCAAGCCCGGAAAATCCGAAAAGCCCGGCTGGCCGAGCAGGACGCGGACGCGGTTCAAGCCATCGATGGTGATGGCGGGGCTGGAGCCGACCATGCAGGGCTACCTGCAAGGCGACCCAGTGGAAGAGTGGCGCGGCGCGGCGGTGCGTTCGGCCTGGGGCGAGACGGGGTCGTCGGCGCCGCACGGATTTCAGGTTCCGGCGCCGACCGGAGCAGGCGTCAGCGCCGAGCTGCGCGCGTTGCGGCCCGAGCCGGGCTACCGGCCGCAACTGGGAATGCGCATCACGCCTTGCACGCCGGCTGAGGCGGCCGACGCAGAGATCCCGACAACGTCGTTGGCTTCGGTTCAGCGACCCCTCGCCGTCGAGCAGCCCGCGGAGCCGACCGATCGGGGAGCGTTCGCGATCCGGCTGAGCCCGGAATACCGTCTCTACGACCGCATCGCCGGCGTCGAGCTCCAAGTCAGTGAGGGCGTGGATGAAGCGTTGTTCACTTCGTTGCTCGAGTCAGCGATGAGCCCGCGGCCGGCGCTGGCCCCTGACGGGTTGTTTTATGACTCGGTGGCGCCGGAGGAACGGTATGTCGATGAAGAGGATTGGGGCGAGGCGGCGGACAGCCCGCGCAACCCCAGCGAAGGAATTGATCTCAGCGAGGATTTCGCCAACGAGCAGCCGGCGGCGCAGTCCTCCGGCAGCGGCGGGAGACGGTATCGGTGAGCGCCGGTCTTAGCCGCCGGCGAGGCAATAGAGGGTAAGTCATGAGAATCCTGGGCGACCTGAATTTCTTGGACCGCGGCGAGAGCCGCGCGGAGCCGGCCGAGCCGGCCGCGACGGAGCCGACGACTGCGGCGGATCTGCCGGAAGCGCCGCCGCCGGACCTTTCCGACGACGACGATGAGGGCGGCGCCGATCACTACGCCGCCGCCGTTCGCGCCTATTTGCGTGGCGATTTCGACGAAGCCCTCGAAGAGCTCCAGCTGGCCAAGGCGGCCGGCGAGGATCTGGCTGAAGTTTGCACCGCCGTCGCGCAGATCTACCTCGAACGCCGCGAGTATGAAAGCGCCGTAGCGTCCTATCAAG
>CAYOPA010000152.1:0-2836 GCA_964405625.1 uncultured Bryobacterales bacterium | reverse complement strand
AGCTCCTCGCGCTGGATCCGCACAACCCGGCGGCGCAGTTCAACCACGGGTTGGCGCTGGAGGCGCTGGAGCGCTACCAGGAAGCGCGCGTCGCCTTCCAGGCCGCCGTGGATCAGTCGCCCGACCTCACCGAAGCCTGGCTGGGCCTTGGCGGAGCCTGCCTGAAGTCCGGGGACGCCGACGGCGCCAGGGAGGCTTATGAAACCTACCTGCGCTCGGACGAGGACTCCTTCGCCGCCGCCTTCGGGCTCAGCGCGGCCTATCAGCTTGCTGACAATCACGAAAAGGCCATCGAGCACTACGTCATTGCGCTCGACAAGCAGCCGGACTCCGTGGAGGCGCTCACGAATCTGGCCGGGGTCTACGTCAAGACGGCGGCGTTCTCCGACGCCGAGAACTGCTTCCGCAAGCTGCTGGGCCTGTCGTCGGAAAACGCCAAGGCCCACGAAGGCTTGGCCTATGTCCTCTATCGCCAGGAGAAGCTCGACGAGGCCCAGGAGCATTACGAGAAGCTCACCGAGCTGGAGCCCGCCTCCTACGAGGGCTGGTACAACCTCGGGCTGGTCGCTCAGCAACGCAGCGAGTTCGAGGCGGCCATTCCGGCCTATCGGCGGGCCTTGGAGACGCGCGAAGACTCGATCGAAGCGCACCTGAATTTGGCGGCCTGCTTACAGGAGCTCGACCGCAATGACGAGGCCCGCAAGCTCTACGAGCGGGTGCTGAGCTTTGATGAGGACTCGTTGCCGGCGCTCTACAGCTTGGCAGTGATGCACGAGCGCAACCAGGAGTGGGACCAGGCGGTCGGCTACTACGACCGCGTCGCCGAGGCGACCAGCTCGCCCGAGCCGCTGTTCCGCCTGGGCGCCACGTTGCACAAGAACGGTCAGTGGAAACAGGCCTGCATGCTCTACGAGCGCTGCATCAAACACAAGGAAGACTGGCCCGAGGCCTGGCTCAACCGCGGTATCGCCAACCTGCGCCTGCAAGAGCACGACAAGGCCGCCGAGGCTTTTGAGAAAGTGCTGAAGCTGCGTCCCGACGAGCCCGAGGCCCTGCTGGGCTTGGCATCCGTGCGCGTGGTGCGGAAAAACTACGACGAAGCGCGGGCGATTTACAACAAGCTCGCCGGCCTGAAGGAAGACTCCGCGGAGGTGCTCTTCAATGCCGGCCTACTGGAGCAAAAGGCCGAAAACCATTCCAAAGCCGCGGAATACTACCGCGCGGCCGTGGAGCGCAACCACAAGCTGGCCGAGGCGCACTTGAATCTGGCGGTCGCGCTGCAAGCGATGGGCGACGAGGACGAGGCCCTGGAAAGCTTTGAGCAGGCCATTCGCTTGAAGCCGTCGTTGGCCAAGGGTTACTTCACGCTCAAGCCGATGCGCCGCGGTCTGCCCGCGCGTCAGAAGAGCGGCGCCAAGGCCTGATCGGTCGCCAAATTGGGATACTGGGACGTTCCATGTCCCTGTCCCAGCGCCTGGAAGAAGCGGCCGCGGCCGGGGCCTTTGTGTTCTCGGTCGCGGGCTTGTTTTCGATCGCCGTCTCTCACGCCGCCCTGGGGGTGACTCTGGCGCTGCTGCTGGCCTCCCGCAAGCCCTGGCGGATGCCTCCGGTGGCGCTGCCGCTAGGTTTCTTCCTGGGATGGATGGCCCTGTCAGCGGCGATGTCCGGCCACTTCGCCGAAGCACTGCCGCAATTCAAGAAGCTCTACGTCTTTCTGGCGCTGCCGGTCGCCTACACCCTTTTTGATACGGCGGACCGCCGCCGCCGACTGTTGCAGGGTTGGTTCGCCGCCGCCTGGATCGCCGTGGCTCTGGCCGCCGGACAGTTCGTGATTCGCGTGCAGGCGGCGCGCCGGGCCGGCGAGGACTTTGGGACCTTCTATGCGCCGGACCGGATTACGGGTTTTTTCAGCCACTGGATGACATTTTCCCAAGCCGGGCTGCTGGTCTTCGCGGCGCTGGCGGCCTATCTGCTGCACGGGCGCTCGGCGCGGCGCGCGCGGGGGGTCTGGCTGGGCGTGGCGGCGTGTCTGGCCACCGGGTTGGTGCTGAGCTTTACGCGCAGCGTCTGGCTGGCGCTGCTGGCGCTGGGGCTCTATTTTGTTACCCAGTGGAGGCCGCGCCTGTTGTGGCTGGTTCCGGTGGCGGCTCTGATCGGACTGTTGGCCGCGCCGGAGGCCCTGCGCGAGCGGGTCCGTTCCATCGGCGACACGCAGGCCAACGCCGGGCGCCTGCTGATGTGGGAAACCGGCGTGAAGATGATCCGCGACAAGCCGCTGTTCGGCGTGGGCCCCGAACGCGTCGGCCCGCTCTTCCGGGAGTATATGAACCCGGAGGTGACCGAGCTACCCGCGGCCTATTACGGCCACCTGCACAGCATCTACATTCACTATCCGGCCGAGCGAGGCCTGCCGGCTCTCTTCTTCCTGCTATGGCTGCTGGGTAAGATCGGCTGGGACTGCCTTCGAGCCCTGCGGCGACTCCCGCCGGGCCGCGACGACGATCTGGCGACCGTGCAGGCGGCCCTGGCGGGCGTGCTGGCGGTGCTGATCGTCGGCGCCTTTGACGTTACGCTGGGGGACAGTGAGGTGCTGGCGCTCTGGTTGACGCTTGTCGCCCTCGGCTATGCCGCCATGCGGTCCCATCAGGAAAACCATGCCGTCTGAATACTTTGATGAATCCGTCGCCGCCCGCTACGAGCGCTTCGAGTTTGCTTTCCCCGACCGAACCCTCGCCGGCCGCACGGTTGTGCTGGCCGGAGGCTCGGGCGGGCTGGGGGCCGCGACGGCGATGCTGCTGGCGCGGGAAGGCGTCCGGCTGGTGATCGGCTACCGCGC
>CAYOPA010000151.1:0-11027 GCA_964405625.1 uncultured Bryobacterales bacterium | reverse complement strand
GAGCAAAGCGTGGACGCCCGCAGCGCGCCGGTCGACTTCCCGGACTTCACGCGCGGACGCTGGAAAGAGAAGCGGCCGATCGACATCGGCCTGGACTGAGCGGGCGAGGCTACTGCAACAGCTTCTCGAACGTCGATCCCGGACGCACGATCGTCTCGGCGCGCTCCGGCCCCGTCGAGATGCAGCCGATCTCCAAGTTCATCTTGTCCTCGAGGTAGGCGATGTAGTCCTTGGCCTCGCGCGGCAGGTCGTCGTGCTCCACCACGCCGGCGGTCGGCCTGGACCAGCCCTTGCGCATCTCGTAGACCGGCTCGACGGCCTCGTACACGTTCGCCAGCGCGGGCATGTGCTTGAGGGTCTCGCCCTTGTACTTGTAGCCGACGCAGACCGGGATCTCGTCGAGGTAATCAAGCACGTCGAGCTTGGTCAGCACCAGCGTCGAGAAGTGGTTCACGGTGTGGGCGTAGCGCAACAGCGGCACGTCAAACCAACCGCAGCGCCGGGGCCGTCCGGTGACGGTGCCGAACTCCATGCCCGACTTGCGCAGCGCTTCGCCCTCTTCGCCGTGCGCCTCGCTGGCGAACGGGCCGCCTCCCACCCGCGTGGCGTAGGCCTTGGCGATGCCGATAATGCCGTGGATGTGCAGCGGCGACACGCCCGCCCCAGTGCATACGCCGCCGGCCGTTGCGTTCGACGAGGTCACATACGGGTAGGTGCCGTGGTCGATGTCGAGCATCGTGCCCTGGGCGCCCTCAAACAAGGTGCGCGAGCCGTCGGCGATCACTTGATTGACCAGATGGATCGTGTCGGTCACGAACGGCCGCAGCTTCTCGGCGTACTCGCGGTATTCGTCGAGAATGGCGTTCACGTCCCACGGCTCGTGGATCTCCAGCGCCGTGGCGATGGTGTTCTTTTCCTCGGCGATCCCGCGGAAGCGCGACGGGAAGCTCTCAGTGTTGAGCAGGTCGGCGATGCGCAGCCCGCGGCGGCTGATCTTGTCCTCGTAGCACGGGCCGATGCCCCGCGAGGTGGTGCCGATCTTGACCTTGCCGGGAGAGGACTCCGAGGCGCGCTCCATCATCCGGTGGTACGGAAAAATCACGTGGGCGCGGTGGCTGATGAAGAGGTTGCCGACGACCTGGACGCCCAGGCCCTCCAGCATCTTGATCTCCTTGAGCAGCGCCGCCGGATCAATCACCAGCCCGTTGCCGATGACGCCCTTTTTGCCGCGCAGGATGCCGCTGGGGATCAGCGAGAGAATAAACTTCTTGTCCCCGATGCGAACCGTATGCCCCGCATTGTGCCCGCCCGCGCTGCGCACGACGTAGTCGAACCGGTCAGCGACCATATCGACGATTTTGCCTTTACCCTCGTCGCCCCACTGAGCGCCGAGAACCACCACATTAGCCATAGGAATACCTGGTTTCCTCCGCGGAAACTGTTGTGCGTGCAATCTCTTGTTCCGAAATCGCGATCCGAGCGCGCGGCGGGAACGAGTTGCGCTCCAAAACCCGATGATACCGTTTCCAGCCCGGCGGTGGAAAGCGCGTCACCGGCCTCTGGCGGCGTAGGATGGTACGGACGATGGCGGGTTCGGAACGCAGCGGTTGGCGCAATTGGGCGGAGTTTGTTCCGGCCTGGCTGGCGATTCAAGCGCTGGATTGGCTTCCTTTGGCGCTGGCGCGCCCGCTGGCGGCTGGGTTGGCCGACGGCTTGCGACTGCTGACGCCGCGCTGGCGACGGACTGCGCTGCGCAATCTCGAGCTGGCCTATCCGGGCTCCGATCCGCCCTGGCGCGCCGAGATTATACGGGGCTGCTACCGCAACCTCGGCCGCGTGCTGCTGGCCCTGGCCCGGGCGCCCCGGCTGACGCCGGCGACAATCGGAGACTGGATCGAATACGAAGGCTTTGAGCACTACCGGGCCGCCATGGCCAAGGGGCGCGGCGTGCTTTTCTTGACTGGGCATCTGGGCAATTGGGAGCTCAGCGTCGCCGCCCACGCCCTCCATGGCCACCCGATGCGCATGTTGGTGCGCCGGCTGGACAATCCGCTGCTCGACCGGCTCGTCGAGCGGCGCCGCTCGATGCACGGCAACTCGCCGATCCTTAAACAGCAGGCGGCCAAGGAGGCGCTCAAGGCGTTGCGCGCCAACCGCGCGGTCGGCATTCTCGCCGACCAAAACGCCGCGGGCGAGGACGGCGTGTTTTGCGATTTCTTCTCCGTCCCGGCCCGCTCGACCAAGAGCGTGGCCCTGCTGGCGGCGCGCACCGGCGCCGCGGTCATTCCCGGCTTCGCCTTTTGGAACGCCCGGCGCGGACGCTACGTCCTTAGATTTTATGCGCCGCTTGAGCTCCAGGACAGCGGCGACCGGGAGGCTGACGTGCTTGTCGCCACGCAGCGCTGTCAGGCTGCGATCGAGCGGGCGATCCGTGAGCATCCCGATCAGTGGTTGTGGATCCACCGCCGCTGGAAGAGCCGTCCGCCCGGCGATGCGCCGCTCTATTAAACGGACCGAGCCATTGACTTTCAAGGCAAGTTTACGGAACGGTTTCGACTTGCAGGCTATACTGACGGATGTTTTGCGAGGCTGGCCCTGGACGTTGCGGCCTCAGAGGCTTGGAATCGGCTGGGAGGCGTGAATGGTGAAGCGGTTGCGATGGATTGAGCTCGTTTTGATTGGTTCGCTCGCAACGAGCTTGGGAGCGGCGCCGCAGGCGGCCGCCCCCGCGGAGCCGGTCAACCGCGCCGAGGCCTATTACCACTTCTCGTTGGCGCACCTGTATCGCCAGCTCGCGATGCAATTCGTCCGCCAGGAGTACGTCGACAAAGCGATTGAAGAGTACAAGCTGGCGGCCGAGGCCGACCCGGGCGCCGGGTACATCCGCGAAGAGCTGATCACGCTCTACGCCAGCACCAACCGTCTCGACGACGCCGTCGCTGAAGCGAACAAGGCCATCCAGGCGCAGCCGGACAACCCGCAACTGCGTAAGCTGCTGGCCCGCGTCTACACCAGCTACGCTCGCGACCAGGAGAACGCCTCCGCCGACCAGATGCTGTCAAGCGCACTGGAGGCTTACGAAAAAGCCCTGGAGCTCTCCCCGGACGATTTCGACTCGTTGGTTGAAGTTTCAGGCCTGTACCGAGCCAGCGGACGGGACGCCCAGGCGCTGGAGGCGCTCGAAAAGGCGCTGCGGCTGAAGCCGTCGTCACCCGAGGCGCTGGGCCGGATCGCCGCGTTGTATCGCGAGACCGGAGACACCGAAAAGAGCATCGCCGCCCTGGAGAGCGCTTTGGCCAACAGTGACGCCAACCCGACGTTACTGCAGGAGCTCGCCCAAAGCTACCAGCAGGCCGGCCAGCATAAGCAGGCCGCCGAGGCTTTTGAGGGTCTGCTGGAGCGTGTCCAGGAACGCGGGGGCAACACCCTGCCGATCCGCCGCCAGCTCGCCGAAAGCCTGGCGCTGTCGGGCGATCTCGACCGCGCCCGCCAGCAGTACGAAGCGCTGCTGGAGGCCGAGCCCCGCAACGCCGAGTACCACCTGCGGCTGTCGCAGTTGCACCGCGAGCGCCGCCGCTTCCCCGACGCCTGGGACTCCTTGCGCAAAGCGCAACAGCTTGCCCCGGATTCGATCGAGGTGAAGTACAACACCGTGATGCTGCTCGAAACTGAGCGTCGTTTCGAGGAGGCCATCGCGGCGCTCGAAGCGATCCTGAAGGACACGCGGCAGGCCTCCTACGAGGGCCGCGAGCGCGCCACGCGCACGATGTTTTTGGAGCATCTCGGCTCGCTGCACCGCGAGCGCGAGGATTTCGCCAACGCCATCAAGACCTACGAGTTGATCGGCGAGCTCAATCCCGATGTCGCCCCCAGGGTGCGGGCGCTGATCATCGACGCCTATCGGGCGTCACGCAATTTTGACGCCGCGCTGGAGTCGTCGAAGACCGCCGTGACTGAGTTTCCGGACAACCGGGCGCTCGTGATGCAGCGCGCCATGCTACTGGCCGACACCCGCAAGACGGAGGAGTCCGTCAAGCTGATCGAAGGCCTGCGGGGCGACGACGTCAGCGCCCTGGAGATTGAGCTCTCGCTGGCGCAGGTTTACCAAAAGGGCGGCGAGCACGACCAAGCGGTCGCGGCAGTGGCCAAGGCCGAAGAGCTGGCCGATGAGCCCCGCCAGCGGTTGAGCGTCCTATTTACCTATGGTTCGGTGCTCGAGCGCGCCAAGCGCTTCGACGAAGCCGAGGCCAAGTTCCGCGAGCTTCTCGACGAGGATCCCGACAACTCCTCGGCGCTGAACTACCTCGGCTACATGCTTGCCGACCAGAACCGAAAGATTGACGAGGCGCATGACATGGTCCAGCGCGCCCTCGACCTGGAACCCGACAACGGCGCCTACCTGGACAGCCTCGGCTGGGTCTACTTCCGCCAGAACAAGCTTGAGCTCGCCGAGCGCTACCTCAAGCGTTCGCTGGAGCAGTACGGCCAAGATCCGGTCGTCCACACTCACCTGGGCGACGTCTACTACGCCATGGATCGCAAGGACGAGGCGAGCAAGCACTGGGCGCGCAGTCTGGAGGAGTGGCAGAAGTCGCCGCCGGCTGACCGCGACGAGGCCGAGATCGAAAAGCTGAAGGCCAAGCTCGAGAAGATGGGAGTCAAGGTTTCACAGGCCGAAGACGACAAGAAGCCCGAGAAGAAGAAGCGCTGAAGCCTCTCCGGTTTCTACATCAGTCACGCCGGAATCCGCCGCCGTCCCTGAAGGGGCGGCGGCGTTCTCAATGTATCCCCCATGATTTTGGTTGAGGACCCACTGTATTCGCCCTGATTGTTCAGCGGGAAATACTTGTATCGATCTGATTACAAACGTATTGACCAGTTCTTTGCTGTTCTTGCCTTACTCCTCTCCGTGTGCTACCGTCTGTAGATCGATCGTAGTCGATTAGGGGTAATCGACCACAAAAGCAGCTTGTTTTGTCACCGCTGATCGATGGTGTTCCAAATGGCAAACGGAGGGGAGTATGTGGAAGCACAGTGTTCGACTAGGGGTTCTGTTCGCCATCGCAGCGGTCGCTGCGTACGGACAGGCGCAAGGGACGATCCAAGGGGTCGTTAGCGATAACTCAGGGGCGGTCATTCCGGGCGCCTCGGTCACGGTCGTGAATCTCGACACCGGCGTGGAGCGCCGCACTCAAACCAATCAAGTCGGTTTCTACTCGGCGCCGGCGTTGAACCCGGGGCCTTACTCGGCAACGGCCACGGCCGAGGGATTCGCCCCGCGAGAGCGGACCAACTTGCGGCTGGAAGTCGCGCAGACGCTGCGCGCGGACTTTGAGATGAGCCTGGGCTCGGTGAGCGAGATCATCGAGGTCTCGGCGGCGGCCCAGCTCATCCAGTCCGAGAAGACCGAGGTCGGCCAGGTGATCGACTCCAAGCGCATCCTCGAGATGCCGCTCAACGGTCGCAACTACCTGGAGCTCGCGCGGTTCGCCGTCGGCGTGCTGCCTTCGCGCGAGCTCGGCAAGGGCACCCGTCAGGACGGAGAGCGCGGCGGAGAGGGCGGCATTCTAGCCATGGGCATGAACGCCGCGCAGACCAACGTGCTGCTCGACGGCGCTGACAACTCGTCCCGCAACTCCGGCGGCCCGCTTGGCTTCCAGTCTCAGGCGACCAAGCCGTCCGTCGACGCGGTCGGCGAGTTCCGCGTCATCACCAACAACATGAGCGCGGAATACGGCTACCGCATGGGCGCCAAGGTCATCGTCTCGACCAAATCCGGCACCAACCAACTGCACGGCTCGCTCTACGAATTCATCCGCAACGACAAGCTCGACGGAGCCAACTTCTTTGCCAACCGAGCCGGTTCGGAGAAGCCGACGCTGCGGCGCAACCAGTTTGGCGCGACCGTCGGCGGTCCGCTGATCAAGAACAAGATGTTCGGCTTCTTCTCCTGGCAGTCGACGTATGACCGCCAAGGCCAGAGCTTCATCTCCTCCGTGCCGACGGCCGCTGTCAAGGCCGGCGACTTTTCGGCCGAGCCGAATCCGAACCGGGAGATTTTCGATCCCCTCACGCTGGCCAACGGAACGCGGGAAGCGTTCCCGAACTTCGTGGTCCCGTCCACGCGATTCGATCCGGTCTCGCGCGCCGTGCTCGATATCGTGCCCGACCCCAACCAGGCCGGTACGCGCAACAATTTCTTCCTGTCGCCGTCGGACGAGATCAACTTCCATCAGTACGATGGCCGCTGGGACTACAACATCAACGACGATCACCGCACCTTTGTGCGCTATTCGCTACGCGATGAGAACGTGCTCAACAACTGTCCGTTGCCGCTGCCGGCCTGCGGCGGGACGGGACAGACCATCGCTCTGCCCGGTCAAAACATCGCCTCGGCGTTTCAATCCACCTTTGGCGCCTCGATGTTCAACGAGTTGCGTTTCGGCTACACGCACTTCCCGACGCGTTTCGATATCCCTTTTACTGAGAACCTGAATTCGCAGTTCGGCATCAAGGGCGCGCCGGGCGATACGTTGAACGACGGGCTCGACCACGGCATGTCGTTGTTTATCCCCGGCAGCGGATTTCAGAACATCGGGCCGCGGGCCTTCTGGCCGAACGTGAACAAGCTGTTCAACTTGCAGATTTCCGACAACTTCTCCATTATCCGCGGCCGGCACACGATCAAATTCGGCGGCGAGTACCGTCGCACGGTCGTGCCGCGATTCCCGTCGCGCTTCCGGCGCGGGCAGTTCAACTTCTCCGGGCAGTTCACAGCCGAGCAGCCTGGTAGCGGCGCCAGCCGCGGCGCCACCGGCTCCGGCATGGCGGATATGATGCTGGGCTGGGCCAGCAACGCGACTTGGGGCTTCCCCAACGGTGAAGAGGTGCTGGTGCCTTACCAGGGCTTCTTCGTGGCCGATGACTGGAAGGTTAACAACCGCCTGACGTTAAATCTCGGATTGCGCTACGAGCGCTTCCTGCCGCCACGCTTCCCCGACGTGGCCAACCAGACGGTTTCGCGCTTCATCACCGATGTCAACGGCCGGCCGTTCGGCGACGGCGAGGGGCTGCCCGTGAACGCCCCCGGCGCCTGGGGCGAAGCGGAATTCTTGCCGCACTTCGTGCAGCCGACGGGCAATCGGGACTCGGGCGGCCGTACCGACAACTTCAACTTCGCCCCGCGCGTGGGCATCGCCTATCGGGTGACCAACAAGACGGTCCTCCGCGTCGGCGGCGGCCTGTTCTTCGGCGAAGCCGACAATGTCCAGGCCGAACAGGCGCGGTTCTCCACCGGCGCGCCGCTGGCGAATGAGTTCAACGACCCGCAGCCGTTCCAGACTACCCAGCTCTTTGTCCAGGAGGGTTTCGCGCCGGTTACGCCGGAGGGTTTTCCGGCGCCCGGCCTGAATGCGGCCACCGCGGTAGACGGCAAGTACAACCAGTACTACTCGGGTCAGTGGTTCTTCGACTTGCAGCAGCAGCTCCCTCTGGACACGCTGCTGACGATCGGCTACAACGGCACCGCAACGACCCACCTGCCGGTCGGAATCAACATGAACCGTCCCGTGACCCTGGGCGACGGTTCCATCAACGTGAACCAACGCCGCATCCGGCCGTTCTTTAACAACGTCAATCTGGTCGGCGCCCAGCGCATGAACGCCAACTACAACTCGCTGACGGTGAAGGCCGAGAAGCGCCTGACGCAGGGCTTCACCTTCCTGAGCTCGTTCACCTGGTCGCACAACATCGACTACGGCAACGAGAATCTCTTCCAAGGCGCGGCGGCGCAGGAGCGTTACACCTACAACAAGTCGATTGAGCGCGGCAACGCCTCGCTCGACCGACGGCTGGCCTACGTGATGAGCGCCGTCTACGAGCTGCCGTTCGGCAAGGGCAAGCCCTACCTCAACGGCGGAGGCGTCGGCCGTTGGATTCTCGGCGACTGGCAGATCGGCGGCATCCTGTCGCTGCTGGCCGGTACGCCCGACAGCCACTCGTTCAACGCCAACACCACGGGGATCGGCGGCGCGAATCGCGGCGACTTGGTGCGTAACCCCAACCTGCCGAGCTCGCAGCGCTCGATCGACCGCTGGTTCGACACCGAGTTCGTCACACGCGGACAACCGTTCCAACTCGACAACGCCGGACGCAACCTGATCCTCGGCCCGCCCACGCGGGGCGTCGACTTCTCGATGTCGCGACGGTTCTTTACGCCGTGGGAAGGACACATCGTGCAGTTCCGCTTCGAGTCCTTCAACTTCACGAACACGCCGGTCTTCGGCCGTCCGAACACCGGCGTGGGCGGCGCCAACGCCGGCATCATTACGACCGCCGGCGAGCCGCGCCGCATCCAGTTCGCGCTCAAGTATATTTTCTAGCGCGCCACGATTCCGCTCAGTCCCGGGGGCTCGGCCCGGCGGGACAAAAAACAGCAGGGCGGGCCGTTGCCAAGACAGCAACGCCCCGCCCTTTCTTGGTCTCGACCGCGGTCTCTATTTCTCGACGGCGGTCAACGCGGTCTCAAGCGCCTCGATGATGTCGTTTTGCTGGTGCTTGCGGGCTAGCCGGAGGGCGGTGCGCAGGCTCTCTCGCGCCTCCGGCGTTCGGCCCGCCGCGGCCTGGGCGTGCGCCAGCGCATAGAGGATGTGCGGCGAGCCTGCGTCGGGCGGCCCGGCCGCCGCTCGTGACAGGTGCGGTATCGCTTCCGACGCGCGGCCCGCGGCCAGCAGACGCCGTCCATAGTGGAATCGGGCCTGGCGGTGATTCGGCTGATGCTCCAGGGCGCCGCGGTACCGCCTCATGGCGTCGGCCGGACGCCCAAGCTCCTCCAGCGCATACCCTAGATTCGCGTGCGCGTCGGCAAACGCCGGGTTGCGCTCCAGAGTCTGTTCGAAGGCCGGAACCGCCTCGGCGTATCGGCCCTGCAGCGTACGCATCACGCCCAGGTTGTAGAAAAGCTCCGGCGCTTCGGAGCCCAGCGCCTGCGCCGCGGCGAAGTGCTTCTCCGCCTCTTCATAGCGTCCGATCTTGCCGTACGCGCTGATGAGGTTGACGTGGGCGTCGGCATACTCGGGGTCCATCTCGACGGCCCGCTCGTACTCAACGATGGCCTGCTTGATCCGCCCGGCGTCCTCGTAGCGCTTGCCCCGGGCCAGCCGCTCAGTCGGGCCGGCCGGCAGCGCCGCCTCCACCTGCTCCAGCAGCGGGTCAAAGAGGGTCTCGGCGACGATTGTCCCGGCCTCGAATTCCTCCTGTTCGCGCGCGGCGCCTTCCTTGTCTCCGGTCCGCGCCAACGCCTGGATCAGCGCGTAGCGGGCCGGCGAAAGCCCCGGGTCGGCCTCCAGGCTGTTGCGAAATCGAACAATCGCCGCCTTGTCGTCGCCGAGGGCGGCGGCGATCCGCCCCAAGCCGAATTCAGCGGCGGCGGAGACGTCAGTCAGCTCCAACACCGAGCCGTAAAGCTCCTCGGCTTCATCCCAGCGCTCGTCGGCAAGCAGCAACTCCGCCAGCCGAATCCTGGCGGGAACGTAGGCGGGCTCCAATGACAGCGCTCGGCGGTAAGACCGCTCGGCGGCTTCGACGTCACCGCGTTGCGCGAGGACGTAGGCGTTGAGGTACGGCCAGGCAAGCGTCCGCGGCGCCCGCTGTTCGGCGTGCGTGTAGAAACGGACCGCGCTCTCCCACAGCTCGTAACCTTGCAACAGCATCCCAAGCCGGCCCGCGGCCTCGGCGTCGTCGGGCTTCGCCGCGAGCGCTTCGTACTGGGTGCGCACCGCCAGCGCGGCCTGCTCGGGTAGGGCGGCGGCGCCCTCGGGCGCGTCGGGTAGGCCCGGGCCGGATCCCGCCGCACAGCCAGCCGCAGAGCTCGCCACAACCAGCACAACGGCCGCGAGCCCGCCAAGCGCCGCTGACAACAGCCGGTTTAAGCCCGGACAGCCGACCGGTTCTTGGCCCAACATCTTGTGGTCATTGTAAGGAATCACTCTCTATCGCGATGGCGGCCTCTGGTTTCGGCGGCAAGCCAGAGGCCCGAAAGATCTAGGTGTACAACGCACCGACTTATGCTATCCTCCCACGTGACTACCAGGGCTCATGGGGCGAGATGCCCCCTGATTATGGTGGTTTTCTTACGGGAGAGCAGGTATCGAAAGAGGCTGCCTGCTCCGGGGAAAGCGGCAAAAAGGGGTGAATGTAACATGACAACAATGCGTGGGCTGCGAGCCACTTTGTTACTTGCAGTGATGAGCGCGACGGTAGCGTTCGCACAGCAGAACACGGCGCTGATGGTCGGCGCCGTCAGCGACGCCAGCGGAGGCGTGATTCCGGGCGCCCGGATCACCTTCGCGCACTTGGCGACAGGCACGGAATACACGGCGGAAACCAACGCAACCGGCAACTTCCGGTCGCCGCCGTTGCGCATCGGCGAGTACGTCGTGGTGGTCGAGGCCGACGGATTCAAGCAGTACTCGGGCTCGGGCATCAACCTCTCCATCCAGGACGTGCGCGAGCTCAACATCTCTCTCGAAATCGGTGCAGTCACCGAGATCGTCGAGGTCGAGGCGACCGCTCCGCTGTTGCAGACCACGCAGGGCGTGGCCGGCTCGGTGATCGAGAACCGGCAGATTGTTGACTTGCCGCTCAACGGCCGCGACTACTTGCAACTCGCCGTGATCGCCTCCGGCACCGTGCCTTCGCGCGGCCAAGGCGTCTCGATCGGGGGCCAGCGCGGGACCGAAGTCAGCTTCTTCATGGACGGCATGGACAACAACAACCAGTCCATCGCCTCGCAAGGCGGCCAAAATGAGGTGGTTAAGCCGTCCATCGACGCGCTGCAGGAGTTCAAAGTCGTCACCAACGGCTTCTCCGCTGAGTACGGACGGACATCCGCCGGCATCATCGAGGTTTCGCTCAAGTCGGGAACGAACCAGGTTCACGGCACCGCCTACCACTTCCTGCGCAACGACGCCGTCGATGCGCGCAATTTCTTCGATCCGGCTGACAAGCCGCCCTTCAAGCGCAACCAG
>CAYOPA010000150.1:4768-11041 GCA_964405625.1 uncultured Bryobacterales bacterium | reverse complement strand
ACATGCGCGAGGCGGTGCTCTACTCCCAGGAACGGCCCATCCTGATCGACCGCTTCCTGGAAGACGCCACCGAAGTGGACGTGGACGCGCTGTGCGACGGCGAAAGCGTGCTGATCGGCGGCATCATGGAGCACATCGAGGAGGCCGGCGTACACTCCGGCGACAGCTCCTGCGTGCTGCCTTCGCAGACGCTCACCGACGAGCAGCTCGCCACCATTCGCGACTACACGGTGCGGCTGGCGCGGGCGCTGAACGTCGTCGGCTTGATGAACATCCAATACGCCATCCACCGGGGCAAGGTGTACGTGATTGAGGTCAACCCGCGCGCCTCCCGGACGGTGCCGTTCGTGAGCAAGGCGACCGGCGTGCCGTTGGCCAAAATCGCCGTCGGGCTGATGTTGGGCAAGAAGCTGACGGATTACCCGAACCTGCCGGCCGGCGAGCTGGCCGTCAACAAGATCTGCGTCAAGTCGCCGGTCTTTCCGTTCAACAAGTTCCTGGGCGTCGATCCGATTCTGGGGCCGGAGATGCGCTCGACGGGCGAGGTCATGGGCATCGGCGACAGTTTTGGCGAGGCGTTCTCCAAGGCGCAGCTCAGCGCGAGCAACCCGCTTCCGGACGCCGGCATGGTCTTCCTGAGCGTCAACTCACGCCAGAAGCCGGACGCCATCCCGGTGGCCAGGCAGTTCGCGGAGCTGGGCTTTGCCATCTGCGCCACCCGCGGCACGGCCGAGGCGTTGCGTGCGGCGGGCATTGAGTGCAAGACCGTCTTCAAGGTGAACGAAGGCCGTCCGAACGTGACGGACCTGATCAAGGATCACGCCGTCAGCCTCATTATCAACACCCCGGCCGGCGCCCACGCCTTTGAGGACGAGAGGGCAATCCGGCGGGCGGCGGTGCAGTACCAGATCCCGTGCATCACGACCCTCAGCGCCGGACGCGCGGCGGCGGAAGGCATCGCGGCGCGGCGGCGTGAGCCGATCCAGGTCCGCTCGCTGCAAGAGCTGCACGCGGGTGCGTTAGGATAACCGGCAGGGAGACTCTCCGATGGCGACAATGCAGTCCGCCGCAACTTCGCTCGAAGCATTCCTGGCTTTGCCGGACAAGGAAGGGGTGCGCCGGGAGCTCGATCAGGGCGAAGTGATTGAAGTGGGAGCTCCGAGTCGGTTTCACCAGCGCTTGGTGGCGCGGATCCTAGTGCTGCTGGACAGGGCCTGCCGGAACCTGGATGGGCGGTGGGAAGCCGCGGTCGGCATCGGCGTCAAGCTCTCCGATCAGGTCGCCCGGCAGCCCGACGCCTACTTGGCCAGGACCGATACGCTCGATGCGGCCGAAGTAGCGCCCGGCAACTACTACATCGGCGTCCCCGAGCTTGTCGTGGAAGTGGTCACGCCAACCGACGCGGCCGAGGAGATTCACCGCAAGACGCACCAGTACCTGGGCGCCGGGGCCCGCAGCGTCTGGCTGGTTTATGCCGAATCCCGCCACGTGATCGTATTTCGCGCGGACCGCTCGATTGTGGAATACCGCGCGGGCGAGACGATCGAGGAGCCGGCTGTGTCGCCCGGCCTGAGCATGGCGGTGGACGAGATCTTCGCGGATCTGGATTGACGGTCGCGTAGGGGCGACCGGAAGGCCGCCCAAGACCCGTTGAGGCTCGAAAATCGTGCGTTTTGGGCGGGCTTCCACCCGCCCCCTACCGGATGCAGTAGAGCGTGTTTTTCCCTCGCAGGTAGATCTCCCCGTCCGCGATCGCCGGCGTGGCGATAAAGAACTCGTCCTTGATCGTATTCGTGGCGACCACCTCGTACTTCGGCCCCATCTTTACAATCACCACGTCGCCGTCCTCGGTCGCCATGTAGAGCTTGCCGTCCGCCGCCACCAGCGACGACTTGAACGTATAGGTCTTGGGCAGCCGCTGTTGGATGTAGTGCGGCTCGCCGGTCTCGGCGTCCAACGCGCTCAGCAGCCCGTTGTCCGAGAGCATGTACAAGATGCCGTCCTGCAGCACCGGCGACGGCGTGTAGGAGTTGCCGCGCTGGTTGGTCCACAGAACTTTGTCGGTGCCGGTCAGGTCGCCCTTGGCGCCGTCCAGGTCGATCGCCAGCAGGTTCGGGTTGCGGAAGCCGCTCATCACAAAAACGCGCTTGCCGTCGTAGACCGGCGCCGGGATGGTGTTCAGCCCCAGGCCGGAGCAGCGCCAGATCTCCTTGCCGTCGGCGATGTCGTAGCTGATGACCGACGACGGGGCGGCCACGATCGCCTGGGTCTTGCCGTCATGCGTGATGACCAGCGGCGGCGCCCAGTTGCTGGGCTGGTCGCGCTCCACGCGCCAAAGCTGCTTGCCGGTCTTACGGTCGAGGGCGACCATCCAGTCGTCGCCTTCGTGGTCAAACGTCAACAGCAGGGTGTCGTCGTGCAAGGTCGGCGCGATGCCTTCGCCGAACTCGTTGCGCATGTTCAGCTTGGGAAAGTCTTTCTTCCACAGCAGCTTGCCGTCCAAATCGTAGGCGTAAGCGCCGCGCGAGCCAAAAAACGTGATCAGCACCTCGCCGTCCGTGACGGGCGAGTTGGAGGCATAGCTGCCATAGGTGCGGTGGTAGCCCTCGTGCACGGGAGATTTCGTGGCGGTCTGCTCCCAGACCTTTCGGCCGCTCTTGCGGTCGTAGGCGAGAACAAGAAACGACAGATCAGAGCCGCCTTCAATGGCCGTCGTCACGAAGATACGGTCTTCCCAGATGACGGGCGAGGAGTGGCCCTTGCCGGGGACTTCGGCTTTCCAGGCGATGTTTTCCGTATCGCTCCACTTGGTCGGGGCCGGCCCGCGGGCGACGCCGTTGTCAAAAGGGCCGCGCCAGCGAGGCCATTCGCCCTCCACGCCCGAGTCGGCGGTCAGCGGAACGATCGAAATCAAGAGAATTAGGGACCAGCGCAGTAGCATAAGGTTCGACGCCTCTCCTCTTGTCACAGACGAGGTTGAAGCCCTTAGGATAACCGTGTTCAACGTTCGGACATCCTGGCCACCCCTGATTGGCGGCCTGTTGACAATAGCTTTCGCCGTTTCGACGCCGTCGCAAGTCCAGCAGGAAGCGCCTATTCGCGCCGACTCCACGCTGATGGAGGTGGAGGTGCGTGCGCTCGATCGGCAGAGCAGGCCTATCGAAGGATTAACCGCCGCGGACTTTCGCGTCTTTGAAAACGGCGAACCGCAGCCCATCCGTGTCTTCGAGTACATTGACGTGCCGCGCCGGACCGCGCGCCAGGCCGCTGAGGGCGCCTCTGAGGAGGTTGCCGGGCAACCCGAGAGTGAATTCGGCTCGGGAACGGAGCCCCTGCGCATCCTGATCTCCACCCAGATCGGCGAGGCCGAGCGCCTCCGGACGCGCGACGCTATCCGCAAGTTCATCGACAAGGAGTTGCCCACCGGTGCGCTGGTCTCGCTCAACGGCGCGCCGTTTGTCAGCGATCCGGAACTGCTGCTGGAGATGCTGGAGCTCGATCCGCTGATCGACGCCATGACCGGCAATCCGGTTAACGATCAACGCTTCCAGATGCCTTTGGAGCCGTCCCCGGCCGAGGAGCTGACTCCGTACGACCTGCTGCGCGGCCGGCGCTTCCGCGACGATCGCCAACCGACCGACCACCTTTTCGAGCAGCTCGGGCGCTCGCAGCTTAACCGCTACATCGACATGATCCGGGCGCTGCGGCCTTATCCGGGCAAAAAGCTGATCGTGCTGTTCGCGCGCGGCTTTTCGATGGGCTTCGACAGCTTTCAGGAGGTCTTCGTCAATCTCCAAAACAACGATCTGCTCGAAGGGTTGAAGGCGGAGTCCACGCGAGCCCGCATCAGCCTCTACATCGTGGATGCCAGGGGGCTGGAGTCCGGGCCGGGAGTCTCGGCCGGGGACTCTGACGGCCAGCGGCCCGAAGCGCTGTACTCCCGGCGGCAGGGGGACGCGGGCGTGCCGGGGTTCCTGCTGAACGCCTCCCCGGTCGGCTCGGCGCTCGACGACGGCTTCCGCCAGCGGCAGAACGGCCTGCAAGTGATCGCCGAACAGACCGGCGGCGTGGCCGTGCTCAACACCAACAACCTGGGCGAGGTTTTCGACAAAGTGCGCCAGGATCTGGGCGGCTACTACGTGCTGGGCTACTACTTGCCCGAGCGCGAAAATCCAAAAACCGTCCGCAAGGTCCGCGTGGAGCTGTCCGAGGTCAAGGCCAGACTGCGCTACCGGGAGGAGTTTTACGACGATGCGGCCTTCACGGCCTTGCTGGAGCAGGAGTACCGCGACCGGCTGACCGAGGCGCTGGGCCCGCTGCCGGGCAAGAGCTCAAAGAATGCGCCGGCGGCGGCTTTGGAGGCTTACCGCGCCGCTCATGAGCAACTGGGCTCGCCGGAGCCCCGTTACGCCGAGGCGGCGCGGCGGCTGGAGCAGGCCGTGGAGCTGTACCCAGGCTTCGCCGCAGCCTGGAACCTGCTCGGTTACGCGCGGGAGCGGCTGGGCGACGCGGACGCGGCGGTGGAAGCCTACGCAGCCGCCGTGGAAGCCGAGCCGGGCTACCTGCGTCCGTCGGCGCACTTGGCGCGGCTGGCGCTGGGCCGGCAGGACGGGGTCGCTGCCGCCGAGCACGCCGGCCGCCTGCTCGCCGCCGAGCCCGCTGATCCTGAAGCGGCCTATTTTCTGGCCACGGCCCACTACGGGGCGGGCGACATGGAGGCCGCCTCCGAGGCCGCCGAGCACGCCATGACATCCGGCGCGGCGGCGAAATTTCCGAGCCTGTTCCAACTCCAGGGCTTGATTCTGGCCGGGCGAGGCGACTTCGTGGCCGCGACAGAGTCCTACCGTCGCTACTTGACGGACAATCCCGACGCCCCCGACGCAGCGTTGATTGAGCAGCAGATCCGCTACTGGGAGACGGCGCCGGACCTGCTCGCGCTGCGAGAGGAAATCGCCGACGAGGCCTGGCCGTCCGCGCTGGACCGCGCCCAAGCGCTGTTGGAGATCGATCCCGAGCTCTCCGAGGCGCGCTACTACGTCGCCCTGGCGGCGTTTCGGCTGGGCGAGCACGATCTGGCGGTGGAGGCGGGCGAGGCGCTGATCGAAGCCGGCGCGGGCGATGACTTTCCGCCGCTGTACCGGCTGCTGGGGGCCGTCCACGCCGAGCGCGGCGAAATCGAGCTCGCCTCACGGCAGTACCGCGGCTTCCTGGCGTTGCACCCGGATTCGCCCGAGGCGGCCGACCTGGAGCGGCAGCTCAGCGAATGGGAAAAAGCCCTGCGCTACGAGCAGCGCGGCTCGCCCGGACTGCGGATCGTCAACCGCTTCGGCGGCCTCACTGTTCGGGCCGAGCCCGGTGCGGAGACGGCCATGAGCGCGTCGGCGCTGACGAGGGACTTGCTGACCGGCGATGTGGTGGTCGTCGAGGAAGACGGGCGTACGACCATCGAGGTCCGGCCCGCCGACGGCGCCCGCATCGACCTGGAGCTGACAGTGCCATACGGCCAGAGCGTGGAGGCCGTCACCGCCGACGGGCCGGTTGCGCTTGCCGGGCTGTTTTACGATGCCCGTGTGGAGACGATCTCCGGCGCCATCCGGTTGGCGGCTCCCTGGCGGGCGATGCGGCTGGACATGGAGGCTCACACAGCGCCCGGAGCGCTGACGCTGCCGCCGGGAGAGCTGCTCGCAGCCGAGCAGACGGCCGGCGTGTGGACCCTGACCGACCGCCACCCGGCCTTTGTTAACACCTACGGCCGTATCGCAGTGCGCGCGTCCTCGCCGGCGGAGGCGGTCGTCAGCGACGCCGAGATCCCGGAAGCTTCGCCGATTAAGATGCCCTGGCAGGCCGAGGACGTGTTCGACAGCCGGCCGCGGGGGCCTTCCACCGAGCCCACGGCGACCGACAGCGACAGTGACGCAACCTTCTCGGCCGACGTGCGACTCGTTTCGCTCAACGTCTCGGTCACCGGAGCCGACGGCATGGCTGTGTTGGACCTCGGGCCGGAGGATTTTGAGGTTTTAGAGGACGGGCGACCTCAAAAAATAGAGTCGATCAGCGCCGGGTCGGCGCCGTTCAACTTGGCGATTCTGCTGGACTTCAGCGGCAGCACGCTCGAAGACCGTGGGGCGATCAAGTTAGCGGCGCGCCGGCTGATCGGAACAGCGCGGCCGATCGACCGGGTCGCCCTGTACACCCTCGGCAACGAGATGTTCGCCGTCGCCTCGGAGCTGACCTCGGAATACCGCCGGCTGGTGCCATAGCCCGCCCGCGTCA
>CAYOPA010000150.1:0-4758 GCA_964405625.1 uncultured Bryobacterales bacterium | reverse complement strand
CATGGCCCGCCGGCTGGTGGACGCCGTCGAGTCCATTCCGGTGATGGCCGGCGGCTCGCCGCTGTATGACGCCATCGCGTTGGCTTGGGCGCAAGAGCTGCGGCAGCGGCCGGGCGAGCGCAATGCGCTGGTCGTGCTTAGTGATGGGGTGGACAACAGGCTGGCGGCCGAGGCCTACGCGCAGGCGCCCTCCACCGCCCGCCGCCGCAAGAGCGCGCAGCCCCGAAGCGCCCCGCCGGGCGTGCTGGCCGCCATGTCGAACCTCACTTTTGAGGGGCTCCTCGAAGGCGTCGAGCTTATGGACGCCCTGGTCTATCCTTTCATGCTCCAGAGCGACGGTGGAGGTCGAAGCTTCCCCGGCGAAATTTCGCGCCAGGCGGCCGAGCAGATGCAGGCGCTGGCTCAAGCCTCCGGCGGGCGCGTGGTGGAGGCGGATTCCATCGAAGATGTCTCGGCGTATGAGGAGCTGGTGCGTGACATGCGCAGCGTATACACCATCGCCGTCCGACCGGCCAACGCAAACCTCGACGGCGGCTGGCGAGCTCTGGAAGTGCGGGTGCGCAACCCTGAGCTCCGGGTGCGGGCCCGGCCCGGGTACTTCGCGCGCTAGCGCTTGGGTGAGGCTTCGCCGTTGGCTTTCGTCGCGGCAGCCGTGGTGAGGCGGACGCTGCTGGGCTCGATCGCGCGAACAGTCAGGTTTGCCGGGCTTCTAACGTTCTCCGTTGAGAGTTGAAATGTGCGTCGCCCCAACGCGACCAAAGAGGCGTCGAGACGGACCTCCACGCTGGACGGGTCGAGCAGGTAGAGGTCGCGGCGCAAGCCGGTTAGCTCCACTTTGACCTTGGCCGGTTCCACGCTCTCAACGGTGTAGCCGGCGTCGATATTGTCGACCAGCACGGAAACTTCAAGGGTCTTCTGAGTCGGCTTGGAGCCTGCGATGAACAACTGCCACAAGCCGATGGACAGCACGGCGGCAAGAGCGGCCTGCGGCCAAGTCCCTCCCCAGAGCCCCCAACGGCCTTTCCACCCTGGACCGCGCCCGTCGGAGGGTCCGTGGCTCAGGACCATGGAGCGAAGCTCGTCGATCGACTCCACCAGTTGCAGCCGCCCTCGGAATGCGGTCGAGACCTCGCCGCGCTCCTCGGACACGGCGATGCAGAGAGCGTCGGTCGTCTCGCTCAGGCCCACCGCCGCGCTATGGCGCGTTCCCCTGGTTTGGATCTCGCGAAAGTTGTCCGATAGCGGCAGGTGCGCCGCAAACTGGCTGACCTTGTCGCCTCTCACTATCACGGCCCCATCGTGGCCCAGCGAACCCGGGTCGAATAGGCTCAACAGCAGCGAGCGGCTCAGTCGTCCGTCGAGGCGCTCGCCGCCTTCGATGTAGCGCTCCACCGGATCGCGCCCGGGCAGTACGATCAGCGCGCCGCACTGCCGTCCGGCGAGCTCGAATACGGTCGCGCAAAGCGTCTCCGCACCGTCCGGCGCGGCGGCGACGGCCCTCGGCGCGCCCACGCCCAATAGTGCGACGCGCTCAAACAAGCGCCGCAAGTCGCTTTGGAGGAGGATGACAAGGATAAGCACAAAGACCGCGAGAAACCCCTGAAAGATCCAGGCTGTCAGCTCCAGCCGGAGCTCGCGGGCCGCCAGGTAAAAAAGCGCCAGGAACAAGGCGCCGGCGACGGCCAGGCCGGCCCGGGCGCGCTGGAGCCAGACGATCACGACGTACAGGACGCCGGCGACCAGCGCTATGTCGAGGCATTCGATCAAGGTGATGGAGTCCATGGGCGGGCGTAGGGAGGATATCGTGGATGCATGACGATGGCCAAATGTTCAGGCAGGCCGGAAGTTTTTCCCTGCGAGTCCCTTAGAGTCGGCAAGCGCCCATCTGACGTGGCGCCGCGAATCGGAAAAAAGTTCCTGAAACTAGCGAATTCGTGCAGGGTTTGCGCGAACAGATGGGCGCTCTAGTGCGATTTCAGCAAGAGCGTAACTGATTGACTTGGTTATACATCGGTGTAAACCGGCCCGAAATGGCGCCCGTCTTGCAAACCCGGGCCATGGGGAGTCCAGAAATGAAACTCACAATCGCTTTCGCCTCGATTCTCGCCGTCTCGGCCGCGGCGCACGCGCAGGAGGGGAATCCAACGCAACGCCTCGAACGGCCCAGCGACGGTTCAGCGCCGTTGTACCGCGTCAACGTCGTGGCCCGCACGGCCCAGGCGGTCAACTATGGCCATCGCTCCGACCAGACGAAAATCGACTTCGCGGGGACGTTGCTCCATCCCGACGCTAAGGGGGAAGCTCGAATCGCCGCCAATCGCGGCGCCGTGGACGTGAAGGCCAAGTTCAAAAAGCTGCCTCCGCCGCAGCGTTTCGGCATCGAGTACCTAACCTACGTGCTGTGGGCGATCACTCCGGACGGGCGCGCCACCAACCTCGGGGAGCTCGTCACTGACACCAAGGACAGGTCGAAGATCGACACCGCCACGGAGCTGCAAACCTTCGCGCTGGTCGTCACGGCCGAGCCCTACTATGCCGTCACGCAACCCAGTGACGTGGTCGTGATGGAGAACGTGGTGCGGCCGGACACGGTCGGCAGCACACAGGCCGTGGACGCCAAGTACGAGCTTCTCAAGCGCGGCGAGTACACCTTCGATTTGGACGCGGCCAAGGCGCACATGGATGCCCAATCCGACCGCATGGTCTCGCAGAGGGAGTACGAGTCGCTGCTGGGCCTGTACCAGGCGCGGCATGCCGTCCAGCTTGCCGAGGCGAACGGCGCCGCCGAGCATGCCGCCGACACACTGGCCCGCGCCAAGGCCCAGTATGAAAAGGCTCGACGCGCCTACGAGGCCGACTCGAAGAACCGGAACGTAGTGACCCTGGCGCGCGAAGCCACGCAGACGGCTGAGGACGCCCGGCTGATCGCGGCTCGCAAGGGGAGCTAGGCGCTGGCCTTCTGGAAGAGTTTTTCTTTTTCTTCCTTGACGTCCACTACAGGCCGATCTGGGTGATCATTTTCCAGCCGTCGCCGACGCGGACGTAACACTTGGTCGCGCGGCCTCGCCAGCCGGCCTGGCCGTTGGGAGTGCGCCAGAATGTCTCCACATCGACGATGGCCGCCGCGGAGTCGCCCTCCGGCGCGGCCGTCACGGACAGGACCCGGCGATTGTTCACCAGCAGGTCGTTGGCCAGAATGCGGCTAAAACCCTGCTGCCAGCGGTCAGGGTCAAAGCGGCTAACTTGCAGCTTGGTCGAGAGCAGGTCTCCGGCCTGCCCGTCAGCGGGCCAGACCCAGACCAAGTCGGGATGAAAGATGGACAGCAGCAGGTCCACATCGCGCTCGTCCCATGCTTGGGCTTCGCGGTGGACCATCTCTTCAATGCGATCGATCACGGACATGGGCGCAGGGCTCCATTGTAGGGAAAATAGGCGCAGTCGGTCGAGTGTTGATGGAGCCCGCCAACGATTGTTCGGACGTCGACGTTTCTCACTGATCCACCGGCGGCGGCTAGTTTCCGCCGTCCCCGCCGCGAAACAGGGCGCGGAAACCCTCCTGCTCGAAGTGTCGGTCGTTGGTAAAGACCTCGCCCAAGCCTTCGCGCCGCATCATCTCCATTGAAATGCAGTCAGTCAGGCTGTAGCCCTTGTCGGGTCGATCCGCGTAAAGCGCAAAGCCCAGTCGAAAGCATTCACGAGTCAGTGGAAGGACCTCCACCCCGCGACGCGCCAGGATGTCGGCTACGTTCTTGGTGGCCTTTCGCCGCAGGATCGGGCGCCACTCGGCGAAGAAGTTGAGGTACTCGATCAGGACCGGCTCGCTTGTGACGATCCGCAATCCGGCAAGCCCGCGCGTGATCCGCAGGGCCTTTTCGTGGGAATTGTCCCTTGTGTTGGTGAGCGCTACCCAATAGAAGGTGTCAGCAAAGACCGCGCTCATCGCGGACGCCGGCCGTAGAGATAGTGGTCAACCTGAGAAGCGCTGTCGTGTGGAAGGGCTTCCATCTCCTCGCCGGGAACGTCCTTCATGTTGTCGACAATAGCCTCCCAGATGGGAATCTCCTCAGCGGCGCGGCCCGTCTGAAGGGTCACGGCTTGATCAAGCGCCTGCAGCACGTACTCCTCGGCGGACAGACCCGCCGCTCGCGCGCGAGCCCGGACCGCCGCTTCCGTGTCGGGTGGAAGGTTGATGCTTATGCTCATTGCAAAGTCCGCTCGCCCGGATAGCGGCTCCCAGACCTGATCTTACACGGCCGGCGCGGTGAGCGCCCCAAGCCTACAGCTCATTCCAGCCCAAATACCCGAACAACACCACCGCCCCCGCCAGGATCGCGTTCAGAGCCCAGTGCGTGCGCATGTTCTCGCCCACCCAGTCTCGCCGGTTGTTCATCAGGAGCAGCGTAACGGCCAATAGCGGCAGAAAGAACGCCCCAAACACGCCGTAGAGCAACTGAATCTGCTTGACCGGAGCGCCCAGGAAGAACAACGGCACGGTCGCGATCAGGCAGACGTAGATTTTGTACGGCTTCTGTTTCCGTAGGTCGGACTTCACCCGCTGTCCCGCTCCGCCCCGCTGCAAGTCCACAAAGTCAGCGAACAGGTACGGGATACTCTGCCACACGCCCAGCAGCGACGAGAAAACCGCGCCCCAGAAACCGGTCAGGAAGATCCAGCGCCCGGCCGGCCCGATCACGTTCTCAAGCTGCTCGGCCATCGCCAGCGCCAGCATGGCTCCGTCGCCCTCCAGCGATGTCAGCC
>CAYOPA010000149.1:0-11046 GCA_964405625.1 uncultured Bryobacterales bacterium | reverse complement strand
GTCTTCCTGCGCGTTCCTGACGCCGATCGGGCACCAGTCGAACACGCTGGTGATGGGTCCGGGCGGGTATGAGTTCGGGGACTACTGGAAGATGGGGCTGCCGCTGTCGCTGCTGGTGGCGGGCGCGGGCGCTCCGCTGATTCTTTACTTCTGGCCGTTGTGAGGAGGGGCCGGCGCTACCGAACGGACTCGGCGGCCACGCGGGCAGCCAGTTCGGCAATGAAGGCTCTGGCGCCGGTGAGCTCGCTTAGCTCGGTGTACTCTCCGGTCTCGATGGCGTTCCTTGGCGACAGGAGGATGCACGCCCCCGTGTATAGGCTCTCCGCGATCAGCTTGCGGCACAGGACGTTATATCGGTCAGCGTAGCCCGCGTCCTGAAACTCCGGAAACACCTTGAAGTGAGGCTCAAGGACGCCGGTGGGCTTACGGGATCCAGGGGCGTCTTCGCATAGCATCACCCAGCCCAGAAAGGGCCTGGGAGACTCTCCGAATGCGCCTTCGCGAAACGCTGTCCAGAAGTCCAGGGCGCTGCCGATAGCTTCCTCGGATCGATTGTTGAAGTTGTTGCCGAACGATCCAACCTGGGACTTAAACTCAAGGACGGCGACCAGGCGCCCGTCATGCTTAACGAGAACGTCCCATAGCTTTGTCGGTCTGAAAAATCCCGGCAAGGTGACGAGACGCTCTTTGAAAAATATGCTCTCCGCGGGCAGCCCATTCGCGACAACGACCCGGCGGATGAAATCCACAAAGCCGTTCATGTTCTTGCCGCTCGTAACCATTGACCGCGATCCCTGATCCATCCTCCCGGCCTCAACTTGCTTTCGGCTGGACTCCTCACGGCTGCGCCAGAAACTTTTGATCGCTTCCTTGAATCCGTTTTCGTAATCGCAAAGCTCAATTGGCATCGGCAGGGCTCGCTGCGGCGTGTTGGTAGATGATCTGCTGTTCGGCGGCGTCAAGACCGTAGATTTCGGAGACGGCTGCGTTGCAAGCCTCCCTTCGCCCTGTTGCACCGGCCTCGATCAACTTCGACCGCAGCGCCTCCGGTACATCCCGCCAGTGCGGCGCCCGGATTCGGCGCAGGTACTGGGCCTGAAAACGTAAGAAGCCTCCGTGCATCACTGTCGAGTAGGCGCTGACGAAAAGCTGTGCTATGCCCGACATCAGGACGGCCTTTAGCGCAAATAAATCCCACGACTCCGAAGTGATGAAGTACAGGTTGTGGTGAGGGTAATAGCGGCCCTCTTCATAAACGACGTGGGCCGCACCCTTAATGTCGGGAATTAGCAACTTTGGTTGGATCGAACGCTCGGGATAGATTCGGTCGATCGTACGAAACCAGTTGGATGGATTCTTTCGAGCCACGTCCCGAGCTCGGATAATACCTTCTCTCGCCAATAGGTAAGATTTCAACCTAGGGTATTGCTCTAGATCCACTAGTCCGCCGTCGTCCCGGAACGGATTGACCACCCCAAAGCCGAGCCAGTTGACGACTCCCGATTGGATATCTTTCGTCCTGACCAGCGGTAACTTCCGGTCCGGCTCGACATCCAACATATCGTACGGCCCAATGTAGACTCTGTCGGCCCCGGTTGCGACGCCGATGCCGACCTGGCAACCGGCTTCCTCCAAGGTCGGAAACCGCGCTTCCAACCGCCGTACCAAACCCAGCTCATCCGAGCAGCCCAGCAGCCATGGCTGTTCTCCTTGCACGACGTTCTCAGCTTCCCTTACGGTCCCATTGCGAGCATGTAGTCCGACCAACTCGGCGCTCAAGGAGTCCAAGGCAACTTTCGTAATGCTAGGACGGGAAGCAAGGCGCGTCGGGCCGGACCCGCCTCTCTCGATGACAGTAATTGCGGGATAGGCGATCACCGGAACATTGAAGGCATCGGTGTCCACCATGTCGACGAAATAGCGCAGACGATACCCGTTGCTGACGAACCGGCGGAGCTTGGAGCCATAGCGGTTCTTCATCCAGCGGTCGGAGCAGATGAACGCCAGCATACCGCCCGACTTCAAGAGTCCCAGTGATTTTTCGATGAAAGGGATGTAGAGGTCGGCGCGATCATAGATCGTGTCGAAAAGGTCCCGGTAGACGCGCAGCAGCGGGTCCGGAATCATTTCCTGGCGGACATACGGAGGGTTACCAACCACGAAGTCAAATGCATCGTCAAACGGCGATAGCAGAAAGTCGCCCTCGACCAGCCAAGTCTTAGCGAGGGCGGCGGCGTCCGGACTCGATACGCCTGCCTCCACCAACCTGCTCACAAGCCGCCGGTTAGTGGCGCGAAAAGAATCACCGTGAAGTTCAACGGCGCGAATGCAAGGACCCAGGGACGCGGGACCCATAGCCGCCCCGTGATTGCGGGCCGCCGCCAAGAGCCGATCCACTAGTGGCAGCAGAAAATCGCCATCGCCGAAGGAGGGCTCCAGCGCTCTTTGGGTGTGGAGCGGCCGTGAGGGGAGATACCCGGCCAGATCCAGCATGAAATCGACCACTTCCTTCCGGGTGAAAACAGCGCCGCGCGATTCCGCGCCGGACGCCGACAGCAGTTCCAGGGCGTCAGACACAGGGCAAAGGCCGGGCAGGCTCTGCTGGATCTCCTTGACTGGCATGGCTCCCGTGGGCGATCAGGCCCCCTCAGCTTAGTTCAAAACGCCCCCTTGCGTCCGCCGCCCCTCCCGCTCTACCCTTTCACCAGCCCCATGAAACACCCTTACCTTTGGCAACGCCACACTTGGCCCGAGCTGCGCGAGCGCGTCTCCGAGCAGCCGGTCGTCGTGCTGCCGATCGGCTCCGTCGAGGACCACGGCTACCACATGCCGCTCGATGTCGATAACTTCCTGATCGGCTCCATCTGCGAGGAGGCCGCTAAGCGCGCCAACGGCGACATCCTGCTCATGCCGCACATCCCTTACGGCTTTGAGACGCATCACATGGATTTCCCCGGCACCATCGACATCCGCCAGGAGCACCTGCTCGACTTCGTGCTCGACGTCACCAAGTCCATCGCGCATCACGGCTTTGAGCGCATCCTCATCGCCGACGGGCACGGCTCGAACATGCCCATCCTGGAGCTTGTCGCCCGCCGCACCATCCTCGAAACCAAGGCCCTGTGCGGCTGCTTCATCTGGCCGGGTCTCGCGGCCAAGACGATCAACGAGCAGCGCACCTCCGGCCACCAGGGCATGGCGCACGCCGCCGAGCTCGAAACCTCCGTCTACCTGCACCTCGACCCCGACGCCGTGCAGATGGACAAGGCCGTGCGCGACATCGGCATGCCCGAGTCCGAGTTCATCTGGATGGATCTGATGAACGGCTCGCCCGTGCGGCTGATGGATGAGTGGACGCGGTTTTCGAAAAGCGGCGTCTACGGCGACGCCACCGCCGCCACGGCCGAGAAGGGCGGCATCATCTTTGAGGCCGTCGTCGAGGGGTTCTTGCGGCTGGTGAAGGAGTTCAAGAACCGGCCGCGCGGCGAGCGGACCGACTATCACCACGAGGCGCCGAAGATCCCGGGGCGGTAGAGGCGTCAGGTAGGGCCGGGCATTCCTGCCCGGCCGCGGTCGGACACGAATGTCCGACCCACTTGGGTCATTACGAATTCGACGACAATAGCCACCATGCGCGCCTTGCCTCTCGCCTTGCTCTTTACCGGAAGCCTTCTCGGCTGGGACGCCGAGCTCGTCTCCGTGGAAAGGATATGGGACCGGGCGCCCCATCAAGCCTTCACCGACCTGGCTCGCTTTAACGATCGCTGGTTCGCCACTTTTCGCGAAGCCGACGGCCACGTTCGCGGCGACGGTCGGTTGCGCGTAATCGTCTCCGACGACGGCGAGCGCTGGGAATCAGCCGCGCTGCTGGAAGAGGACGGCATCGACCTGCGCGACCCCAAGCTCTCAGAGACTCCCGACGGCCGGCTGATGATCACCGCCGGGGGGTCGACCTACCGCGGCGGCGAGCTCGTCAACCGCCGTCCGCGGGTCTTTTTCTCGGCCGACGGCAAGCAGTGGAGCGGTCCCCATCCGATCCTGCAAGACGGCGAGTGGCTATGGCGGACGACTTGGCAAGCCGGCCGAGCCTGGGGCGTGAGCTACCGGCGCGACGGCTGCGCCCTGTGGAGCTCGGCCGACGGCCTGGACTGGTCAAAAATCACCGACTGGGAGATCCCCGGCTGCACCGAGGTGACCGTCCGCTTCACCCCCGACGGCGAGATGTGGGCGATGGTCCGGCGCGACCGCTCCGGCGACGGCGATTTCGGCTGGATCGGGACGGCCCGCGCGCCCTACCGCGAATGGACGTGGAACAAGGCCAACGAGCGCTTCGGCGGTCCGGATTTTGAGCGGCTGCCTGACGGGAGTTGGATCGCCGGCAGCCGCCAGTATGGCGAGGAGTCGAAGACCGTGGTCGCGCGGCTGACAAGGGATTCGTACGAGCCGCTGATCACGTTGCCGTCCGGGGGCGACACCAGCTATCCGGGGCTGGTTTACCACGACGGGATGGTGTGGTTCAGCTACTACGCCTCGCACGAGGACAAGACGAATATCTACTTGGCGAAGATCCGGCTGCGGTAACCGAAACGGGTTCTGGGCGGCCTTCCGGCCGCCCTACAGGCCCAGCTTTTCGCGGGAGAACGCCAGATCGTGCGCCACGTCCTCGCGCTCTTGACGGGCTGTCCATTCGTCGAAACGGGCTTGGTCGGCCTCGCGGGTGACCGGCGGCTGCGGAGCCTCGTAGGGCCGGCCGTTTTCCGCCAGCGCTTGGAATTTGCGAAACACCCAGGCCGGCACGTCGCGGTAGTGGTCCCAAAATGCCGGATCGCGGTAGTGGAACGGCCGCGGGCTGCGCAGGTTGATGATTTCGAGTGAAAACGGCAGGTCCGGCCGCAGCTCGCCCAGCCGCTTGCGCCAGGCCACGATGTCGATGTTGCCCTCGCCGAAGGGAACCCACATCACATTGGCGCCTTGTTCGGTCGCCCAGATGCGCGAGTCGCGGACGCCGGTGGTCAGCGCCAGCGGCGCCAGGACTTCCAGCGTGTGGTGCGGGTCTTCGAGCGTCCAGGAGGCGTTGCCGGGGTCGAGCAGGGCGCCGACGTAGTCCTTGCCCGCCTCCTCAATCAGCGCCCTGAGCTGGAGCGCCTGCATGTCGCCGGCGTGGTTTTCCACGGCGATCTTTACGCCGGCGTCCAAGAACTCGCTGCGCACCGAGCGGCAACTGGCGATGGTGTTTTCGATGTGTTGTGCAAACGGGATCTCGCCCTGGCGGTCCAGCGAGCTGCCCAGATAGCAGCGCACGATCGGCGAGCGCAGCGCCTTGGCGACGCCGAGCATCTTCAGCAGTTGCTCGCGGGCCGTGCCGGCGTCTTTGTCAAAGCGCGTGGAGGTGGGGCAGATCGAGCCGAAGCCGACCTCGATCTCCAGACCTAGCCGGTCGGCGTGCTCGCGGACTTTTTTCAGGTGAGCGGGCTCGGTCGAGCCCAGGAAGCGCGGCTCGGAGAAATGGCCGATCTTGGCGCCGTGCTTGGCGGCGAAGTCGAGCAGCTCAAAGGCGCTCCAACCCTGGCTGCGCAGGCTAAAAAAGTCGAGTCCCAGCTTGTTCATCGGTGTCTGTCCCGTGGCGCACGAGGCCAACGCCGCCGCTCCCGCTGTGGCGCCGAGGAAAGCTCTGCGGTTGAGCGAGCTAAACATTTCGGTCAGCATACCAGGACGGCAGTACAATCATCAGGTGCGTCACACTCGTCTGCTCGCGTTACTCGTCCTGCTGCCGGCCCTGCTCGCCGCCGGAACCCGCCCGCTGGTGATGGGCAAGAACGGAGTCGTCGTCTCCGGCCATCACTTGGCCAGCGACGCCGGGCTCGACATGCTCAAGGCCGGCGGCAACGCCGTGGACGCCGGGGTGGCGACGGTCTTCGCCCAGGCTGTCACCGAGTTTGACCGTTTCGGAATCGGCGGCGAGGTCCCGATCCTGATCTATCTGTCCGACGAGCGGAAAGTCGTCGCCATCAACGGCCACGGCCCGGCGCCGCGCAAGGCGACCTTGGAGCTGATGCGACAGAAAGGGGTCGAGGCCATCGCCGGGGACTGCTTCCTGCCTGCCGTGGTGCCGGCCGTGGTGGATTCGCTGCTGCTGTCGCTGGATGAGTACGGCAAGCTCAAGGTCGCGGACGTGCTGGCGCCGTCCATCCGGATCGCCGGGCAAGGCTTTGGCGCCTATGAGCCGTTTCGCGGCCGCGTGGAAGACGTGCTGCCCCGCTTCAAGGCGGAGTGGCCCAGCTCGTACAAGGTTTTCGCCCCCGGCGGCCGGACGCTGGAGCTCGGCGACGTTCTTGTCCAGCAGGATTTGGCGCGCACCTTTCAACGGCTCGTGGACGCCGAAGCTAAAACCCTGGCCGCCGGGGGCGACCGCCGCGCCGGCATCCAGGCCGCCCGTGACTTGTTCTATCGCGGCGAGATGACGCGCGAGATCATCGACTTTCAGGCGAATTTCGACTGTACCGACGAGACGGGCGTGACCTCCACGGGGCTGTTTACGTTTGAGGATTTCGCCGCCTACCGCGCCCGCGTGGAAGAGCCCGCTCATACCACCTACCGCGGCGTGGACGTTTACAAGGCGGGGTTCTGGTCGCAGGGGCCGGTGCTGTTACAAGTGCTCAACATCCTGGAGGGTTTTGACCTGCCCCGGATGAAGCACAACGGCTCCGAGTACCTTCACCTGCTGGCCGAGGCGATGAAGCTGGGTTACGCCGACCGCGAGTGGTACTACGCCGATCCGGATTTCGTGGGCGTGCCCGAGCAGGGGCTACTGTCGAAGGAGTACGCCGCCGAGCGCCGCAAGCTGATCGACCGCGAGGCGCCGTCGCTGACGCTGCGGCCGGGCGATCCGTATCCCTATCAACCCCGCCAACAATCGCACGCGGCGATCCCTGGCGAAATTGAGTTGCGGCCCGACCCGCCTGGTACAACCGGGACGCGCGTGGCCGACGCGGCCGGCAATGTTTTCTCCGCCACTCCCTCAGGCGGCTGGATGACGAGCTCGCCGATCATCGAGGGCCTGGGCTTCGTGCTTGGGACGCGTGGGCAGAGCTTTTTCCTCGAAGACGACCGGTCCAACAAGCTGGAGCCCGGTAAGAAACCGCGCACTACGCTGACGCCGTCGCTGGCGGTGAAGGACGGCAAGCCTTTCCTGGCTTGGGGCACCCCGGGCGGCGATGTGCAGGATCAGGCTAACCTCCAGTTCTTCCTCAACGTGGTGGATTTCGGCATGGACGCGCAAGAGGCCGTTGAGGCGCCGGTGATGCAGATTTTTGACTTTCCGCCGTCGTTTTATCCCAGGAGGGTGAGCCCGGGCGCGATGGCGCTGGAGTCGCGCATCCCCGTCGAAACAGCCGAGGAGTTGGAGGAGTTGGGCCACAAGGTGCGGCTGGCGGGCGAGTGGTCCATCGGCGATACAACGGCGGTGCGGGTGGACTCGGAGCGGAAGCTGCTGCATGGCGCGGCGGGACCGCGGCGGAATAAGTCTTACGCGGTGGCGTATTGAGAGTGGCCCCGGACTGACGTCCGGCTCGAGGGTCGCCGTAGGGGCGGGCGGGAGCCCGCCCAAAACCAGTTGAGCCCCGGGTATCGTGCGGTCCTGGGCGGCTTTCCAGCCGCCCCCTACGTGGCGGCTTCCACAAAGTCGCGGCTTAGGACCGACGGCGCCCACCAGCGTTCGATGTGCTCGATGACAAGCTCGGTCCCGCGTTCGTGGCTGACGTAAGGCTTGTCGCGCGGATCGTACATGGCGTCGGTGAGATCGCGCAGCAGAACCACGTTCATACCGAGGCGGGTCTGCTGACGGATGCCGAAGGGGCGTCCAAGCACGCACATGTTGGCGTGCACGCCCATCAGCCCGACGTTCTTGATCCCCTCGCGGGCGCAGAGGTTGTAGATCTCCTGGCCGCTGTCGGAGATTCCGTCCTGGGGGGCGATGACCAGATCCGGGTGCTGGCGGTTGTAGAAGCGCACCCTTGCGCGCGGCACGGCGTCGTCGCAGGGGTCGTCCTTGTCTTCAATCGGCAGCGCGGCTTCCGACTTCGGGTCGAGGTAGCACCAGGCTTCGATGGGAACCGGCGGCGCCGCCTCGGGCAGCGCCTGCATCTTCAGCCGCTGCGGGGCGGTGGCGTAGAAGTCCATCGTGCCGCTGGGGGCGTGGACGATGTGGACGCCCAGGCGTCGCGCCGCGTCGAGCGTTTGGTTCATGCGGGGAATGATCTGGCCGACGCGCCGGACGGCGGAGCGGCAGTAGTGGTCGTCCCACATGTCGCAGACGATCAGCAGCGTCTCGGAAGCCTTCCAGGCGAGCGTTCGCTCAACCGGTCCGGCGGCGGTGCGGCTGCGCGCGTGCAGCGGAATGGCGACGTCTCCGGCGGGGCGTGCGCCGTAAGCGGCGGCGGATGCCAGCGAGGCGAGCAAGAGGCGGCGTCGGGAGAGCATCACCGCGTTCAGAATATCACCGGTCGGCTGAATCCGCTTCCCATCCTCGAAGTTCGAAGCGTCCGTCCGCGATCGTCCCCTTGGCCAAGCCGACCGCACCGGTGGCGGGCAGGTTTTCGCCGTCGAGCGCCAAGCGCTCGCTGAGGCCCGCGAGTTGCAGTGCGAGGCCGCCGTCGGATTCGACGATCTCGCCGCGGCAGACGGACTCGATCGACAGGATCTTGGTGCCGTCCTGCGTGATGCGGGCTTGCAGCGGACCCAGGCGGACCTGGTTGCCGGGTTCCAACACCAACCGGACGGAAGAGGTTTCCAGGTCAAGCTCGACGGTCGCGACCCCGCGCACCCGCGCCAGCCGTCCTTCGAGCGACTCGGCGCAAGAGACGCAATCGGTCCCCTGGAAGGCGATGCGCAGATCGAGGAGCTCGGCGGAGGCCAGAGGGGGCAGCGCCAGCAGGAGGACGAGCTTCCACATCTGGACTCATTCGAGCAGAGCTGGAGAGCCAGAGCAACTTCTGCACTATGAAAGCGAACTTGCACAAACAGCGCCGGCCGTGTCCTTATTAAAGAGTTCGCCCATTTTTTTTAATAACGAAGCCGTCGGCGCCCTCATACTAAAGCGGCCTTACATAAGCGGAGATGACCTTCGATGCCTGAGCAGACCTCGACACGGGCTGGGGCGTACGTGCCCCAACTAACTGGGTACACTGCGTTCGAACCCAAGCCTCTGCCGCCGGAACCGCCCATCTGCTGGACCCCAGAGCTCCAAGAGTTGCTTTCGGAGGCGGACCGCGCCGTCGGCCGGCTCGATACTGCGACGGGAATCCTCCCGAATCCCGACCTGTTCCTCGCGATGTACGTAGCAAGAGAAGCGGCGGATTCATCGCGGATCGAAGGCACGCAAGCATCGCTGACGGACCTGCTGGAGTTTCGCGCGGCGGTCCCGCGAGTGGCTCGTCCGAGTGACGTTGAGGAGGTCTCCAACTACGTTGAAGCGATGAACCTAGGGTTGAAGTTGCTGGAGGACCTGCCGGTCTCGCAACGGTTAATCCGAGAGGTTCACGGTCGCCTGCTTCGAGGAGCGCGCGGCGGCGATCGTGACCCGGGACAATTTCGTACCGTGCAGAATTGGATCGGCGGACCCGGTCCCGACGGTCTTCGGGGCGCGGTATTTGTCCCGCCCCCGCCACAGATCGTGCCCCAGGCGCTTACGGACCTGGAACGATTCATCCATGATCAGACACCGATACCGCCATTGGTGAAGGCGGCGCTCGTCCATGCGCAGTTCGAGACCATTCACCCATTCCAAGACGGAAACGGCCGCGTCGGGCGGTTGTTGGTGACGTTCCTGCTTTGCTGGAAGGGCGTACTGCAGAAGCCGATGCTCTACCTCTCGGACTTCTTCAAGCGGCGCCGATCGGAGTACTACGATCGGCTCCAAGCGGTCAGGGATGACGGCGACTGGGAAGGCTGGCTCGGGTTTTTCCTGACCGGCGTGAAGACGGTGGGGGCTAGCGCAGTTCAAACGGCCGCTTCCATTCAGCGGATGCGCGAGGAGCACCGCTCGCTGCTGGCTCAAACGATCAAGGGGTCAACGACCGCCCTCGCGCTCCTGGATTTGCTCTATGAGCAGCCAATCCTCCAGCCTTCGCAAGCGGCTGAAAAGCTGGGATGCAGCTACCCGACCGCAAACAAGCTGCTGGCCCATCTAACCGACCTGGGATTGCTCGCCGAAACGACCGGCCAGGCGCGCAATCGGGTCTACGCCTATCAACCCTACCTCGATCTGTTCTCGGACTAGCGGCGTGTCCCCCGCCCCCGCCACGCTACACTGACATCTGGCGCATGGGGCTGCTCGACCGACTCAATCCAGAACAAGAAAAAGCCGTGCTGCACGACGAGGGGCCGCTGCTGATCCTCGCCGGAGCAGGCAGCGGCAAGACCCGCGTGATCATCTCGCGGATCGCCCATCTGGTTAAAAATAAAGGCGTTCCGCCGCATGCGATCCTCGCTGTGACCTTCACCAACAAGGCCGCCGGCGAGATGCGGGACCGCGTCTTGGCGCAGCTCGCCGCCGAGGGGCTGGCGCCGTCGTCCACGCCCAACGTCTCGACCTTTCACTCCTTCTGCGTGCGGCTGCTGCGCATGCACGGCGACCCGCTCCGCGAGTTTCGGCCCGGCTTTACCCGCTCGTTCAACATCTACGACGACGCCGACCAGATCGCGCTCCTCAAGAGCGTGTACAAGGAGCTTGGGCTCGACGACAAGGCATTCATGAAGCCGCGCGCGGCGCAGTCGATCATCTCGCAGGCCAAGAACCAGGGCCGCACGCCGCAGGATTTCTACCGCGACGCCTCCTCGCCGCAGTCCGAGCGCATGGCGGTCGTCTTCGAAAAGTACCAGGAGGGCTTGCAGAAGGCCAACGCGCTCGATTTCGACGATCTGTTGCTGGAAGGCGTCCGGCTGCTCAAAAAATCCAAGCCCACCCGCGAGCTGGTCGGCGGCCGCTACGAGTACGTGATGGTGGACGAATACCAGGACACCAACCGCACCCAGTACGACCTGATCCGC
>CAYOPA010000148.1:2958-11071 GCA_964405625.1 uncultured Bryobacterales bacterium | reverse complement strand
CGTTCCTGCGGGGGCTGGTGAGCCATCACTTGATCGACCGGCTGTTGCGACCCGAAGCGATCCCGGCGCGCGCGAACGAGTGGTTGCCCGAGTTGACGCGCGATTGGATGACGGGCTATATCGCCGTATGGTTGGTGGCGGCGGCCATGCTGACCGTCGGTTACCGAACGCGCCTGGCCGGCGGCGCGCTGACCATCTTGATCGCCTATCACCTGGCCGCCGACCAGAACCTTTTCTGGAACCACATCTACTTCCTGTGGCTGTTGGTCATCCTGCTCACCGTCTCCGACTCCGGCGCGGACTGGTCAGTGGACTGGCATCTGCGCGGCCGGCCCGCCGCGACAGCGGCCCTGTGGCCGATCGTTTTGCTCAAGCTCCAGGTCACCTTGGTCTATTTATTCGCAGCGATCATGAAGCTCAACGCCGAATTTCTATCCGGCGAGGTGATCGAGCAGTCGCTCAGGCTGTTGCCCGACGCGCTGCGGCAGCCGTGGCTGTATGTTGCGGTGGCCTGGGGAGCAGTAGCCGCGGAGATCATCATCGGTTTCGGGCTGTGGTCGGCGCGGCTGCGTCCGCTCGCCGTGGCGACCGGGCTGCTGCTGCACGGGCTGATCCCGATCCTGATCGGGCTGTACGGCGGCCTGGTCGTCTTTTCGCTGTCGATCCTCGGAACGTACCCGCTGTTTCTGACCGGAATGCCGGAGCGCTCCGCCGTTGGACCTGGTCCCCAGGCCCATCCAAACACGGGTTTGATGGTATCGGAGAGTTGACGTAGGGGCTCCGCCGCCGTAAGCGCTCCAGCCGAACAAAACCAAGCTCAAAATGTAGAAACTCGAAGGTCGGACCGGAGGCCCGACCGCACGGCGAAGCCGTGCGCCACAAAGACTTCGCTCCGAGTATCATAACTACTCATGCAACTCGGATTCGTCAGCGCCATCCTCCCTGAAACGCCCCTCCAAGACCTCTTCGAATTCGCTGAGATCGAGGGCTACGACTGCGTCGAGGTGATGTGCTGGCCTGCTGGCAAGGCCGACCGCCGTTACGCCGGGGTCACCCACATCGACGTGACCAGCCTTGACGCCGCCTCGCTCGACGCCATCCAGGAGACCGTCGATTCGACCGGCGTCCAGATCAGTGGGCTGGGCTACTATCCCAACGCGCTGGCCCCCGATCCGGTCGAATCCGCAGCCGCCGTCGAACACCTGAAACTGGTCATTGCCGGCGCGCGCAAGCTGGGCGTGCACCAGGTCAACAGCTTTATCGGCCGCGACTGGACCCAAACGGTCGATGAAAACTGGCCGCGATTTCTGAAAACCTGGAAGCCGCTGATCGCTTACGCCGAGGATCAAGGCGTCCGCATCGGCATCGAGAACTGCCCGATGTCGTTCAGCCGCGACGAGTGGCCCGGCGGCAAGAACCTCGCCTCCACGCCGGCGATCTGGCGGCGCATGTTCAATGACATCCCCAGCGACAGCTTCGGCCTCAACTACGACCCCTCGCACTTGGTCTGGCAGATGATGGACGAGGTCGAGCCGCTGTGGGAGTTTCGCAAGAAGATCTTCCACGCCCACGCCAAGGACGTGCGCGTCGACCGCCGGGAGCTCAACGACGTGGGCGTGCTGGCGTATCCGTCGGAGTTCCACACCCCCAAGCTGCCCGGCATGGGCGACGTGAGGTGGGGCCGGTTTTTCTCCGTGCTGACGGATATCGGCTTTGACGGCTCGATCTGCGTGGAGGTGGAGGATCGGGCGTACGAGGGCTCGATCGAGCGGCGTATGGCGTCGCTGACGCAGAGCGCTACGTACCTGCGCAACTACATCCCCGAGATGCTCAACGGGAGCGACGACGAAGACGCGTAGGGGCGGCCGGAAGGCCGCCCAAACCCGCACGATTTCAGGGCTTCAACGGGTTTGAGCGGCCTTCTGGTCGCCCCTACGCCGGGCCCGCGTTGCGCACCGCTTCGCTCACGCCGTCGGCGTACTTCGCGAAGTTGTCCCGGAAAAGCCCCGCCAGCTTCTTCGCAGTCGCGTCGTAGGCGGCCTTGTCGGGCCAAGTCTCGCGCGGGTCCAGCACGGCTTTCGGCACGTTCGGAGCCTGCACGATATATTCCAGCCCAAAGACCGGGTCCTTCTTGGTCGGTTCCTTGGCCAATTCCCCGGAATAGACCGCGTCCAGCATCGCCCGCGTGTACTTGAGCTTGATGCGCGAGCCCACGCCGTAGCCGCCCCCGCTCCAGCCGGTATTCACCAGCCAGACGTTTACCTTGTGCTTGCGGATCTTCTCCGCCAGCAGCTCGGCGTACTTGCCCGGATGCCACACTAGGAACGGGCCGCCGAAACAGGGCGAAAACGTCGCCTGCGGCTCGGTGACGCCCATCTCCGTGCCGGCCACCTTGGCGGTGTACCCCGAGATGAAGTGATATTCGGCCTGCTCGGGCGTCAGCTTGCTCATCGGCGGCAGGATGCCGAAGGCGTCGCAGGTCAAAAAGATGATGTCCGAAGGATGCCCGGCCACACACGGGATCAAGGCGTTGTCGATGAATTCGATCGGGTAGGCGCCGCGGGTGTTTTCCGTGATGGAGGTGTTGTCGAAGTCCACGTGGTGGTGGGATTCGTCGTAGACCACGTTCTCGAGCACGGCCCCGAAGCGCAATGCGTCAAAGATCTGCGGCTCGTTCTCGCGCGTCAGGTAGACCGCTTTCGCATAGCAACCGCCCTCGATGTTGAAGACGCCGTTGTCGCTCCAGCAGTGCTCGTCGTCGCCCACCAACATTCGCTTGGGATCGGCCGACAGCGTCGTTTTTCCGGTGCCGGAGAGTCCGAACAGCACCGCCGAAGTTCCGGTCTCCGGCTCGGCCGTCGCCGAGCAGTGCATGGATAGAATGCCGCGCTTGGGCATCAGGTAGTTCATCAGCGTAAAGACGCCCTTCTTCATCTCTCCGGCATAGTCGGTGCCGAGGATGACGATCTCCTGCCGCTCCAGGCTAAGGTCGACGGTCGTCTTCGAGGTCATGCCGCTGGTATGGCGATTGGCCGGGAAGCCGCCGGCGTTAAGGATCAGGCAGTCCGGCTCGCCGTAGGTTTCGAGCTCCTCGTCGCTCGGCCGAATCAGCATGTTGTACATGAACAGCGCGTGGTAGGGCCGCGAGCAGACCACCCGCACCTTCAGCCGGAAATCGGGGTCCCAGCCCGCGTAGCCGTCCATCACGTACAGCGTGGGCCGGGTGTTGAGGTAGTCGAGAGCGCGCTCGCGGTTGACCAGGAAAATGTTCTCCGGCAGGGCCGAGTTGACCGGCCCCCACCAGACGTTCTTCTCTGAGTCGGGGTGCTTGACCACGCGCTTGTCCTTCGGCGATCGGCCGGTCTTCTCGCCGGAGTAGGCCAACAGCGCCCCGGTGTCGGAGATGGCCGCTTCCGGCTCGTTGCGGATCGACTCTTCGTAGAGCACTGACGGTCCGGGATTGCGCAGGACTCGCTTCACGGACAGGCCCAGCGGCGAAAGATCAATTTGATTCATGCGCTCTCCATTCTGCCAGGGACGCGAGCTTGCTCACAAGAATGCAGGCCTCATCGATCCACACTCTTTTGACGGCGCCGCCGCCGGAACCCGACGGAAACCAGCCCAGCAGCGCCCAGGGCCAATGCGATCGGCCACAGCAGCGAGGTCCCTCGGACTCGTCCCGGCTCGGCGGGCTTGGGGCCGACGAACTCAAAGCGCGCCCATAGCCATCGGTGGTCCGAACCCGACAGGCGCCCCACGCCGCCGTCCGCCGGGCGCAGGCCTCGCGCAAAGATCCAGTCCAAGCGTCCGAAAATTGGGTGCGTGGCGCCGTCGCCCGGCCCCGCCAGAAAACCGCGCGCCGTCAGCAGCCGCAGACCCTTCTCGTTTTGATGGCCCCACAGCAGCCTGCCGACGGTATTGAAGTCGCCGGCCAGGATCACCGGCAGGTCGGGATCGGCGGGTGGCGCTGTTTTTTCCAGATGATAGAGCGTCCAGGCGAGCTCCTGGAACCGCAGCTCTTCCTCAAAAGGCCCACCGCCGTCGCGAAACGTCAAATGGACGGAGTAGATGCGGACGGGGCCCAGCGGCGAATCCACCTCCGCCCAGGGCAGCTCGCGCGTGCGGCGGACGCCGATGGCGGCGTAGCCCGAGCGTAGGATGGGCGACCGCGACACAATCGCGTTGGAGGCGTTGCCGAACCAATGCCAGCCTCGCCGGGCGGCGACGGTCTCGGCTAGGTCGTCCCCGGCGGCGGTTTGAGTTTCTTGTAGAGCGAGGATGTCGCAGTCTTCGAAGAGCTTGGCGGACTCCAGCCCGGCGAGCACGGCTTCGAGCCGCTCGCCCTGACCCAGATTCCAAGACGCGACGCGGAGAGCGGGCTCGGCGGCGAGCGGGGGGCTGAGCAGCCAGGCAGCCGATAGCAGCAACGCGAAACGCAGCCCCATGGGCGTCAGCCGTTCGTCAGCCGCATGTGCTCGATCATCAGACAACGGTCCTGCACCACCATCATTCCGGCCGCTTCCAGCTTCTTGGCGGCCTCATCGTCTCGGACGCCGAGCTGCGTCCAGAACAGTTTGGCGCCGGTTGCTAGGGCCCCTTCAACGAGCCCGGCGACATGCTCGGAGCGCCGAAACACATTGACGATGTCCGGCGACTCGGGGAGCTCTTCGAGGCTCGGGTATGCCTTTTCGCCGTGGACGTCGGCGACGTTGGGGTTGACGGGCAGGATGCGGTATCCAGAGCGTTGGAGGTAGCGGCTGACCCCGAAGCTGGCCCGCGATGGGTCATCGGAGATCCCGACCACGGCGATCGTCTTGGCCGCGCGCAGCAACTCCCGCAAACGGCCGTCAGCGTCCGCCACGCGGACCTCCCCGCGGTCTCCCGCCGGAACGCGGCGGCCCGCCCTTGCCCGCTCCGCCGCCGAAGCCGCGGTTGGGCGGGCCGCTGCGGAACTGACCCTTCTCATCGCGAGCCGGCTGGCCGGAACGCTTTGCCGACTTCTTCAGCGGCGGGCGCAGCGGTCCGCGCCCCGTGGTCCTGGGCCGCTCGTCCCTCTCTTCGCGGTCCGGACGCGGGGCTTGGGTCCGAGGCCGCGCCGTGGGCCGCTCGCCCCGATCATCGCGCCGAGGGCTCGCGCCTTGCGGACGAGAACGCACGGTGGGCCGCTCGTCGCGTTCATCCCGCCGGGGGCTTGCGCCGAGGGGACGTGGCCGCGGCGCGGGCCGCTCGTTACGATCGTCGCGGCGCGGGCCCGCGCCCCGCGGCCGCCCTCGGGTGGAAAAGCTCTCTCGCCCGGCGCCGACTTTCTTGGCGCCAAAGATCTTCTTGGCCGCCGCGCCGGTCGAACCCTCCGGTCGGGACGGCCGCGGCCCCACGCCCGGACGGGAGCTCGACTTGCGCACAGCCGGTCGGCCGGCCTTGCGCGTTCCCGGTTTCTCGGCCCGCTCCGGAGGTTCCACTTCCGTGTGTTGACGGAGCTCGATCTTCTCGCCGGATTCGATGCGCTCAGCCGCGGTGCGGCGGACGGTCGGCCGGTCGTCTCGTTTCGGTCCCACTGGGCGCGGAGCCCGCTCGCGTCGGGCCTGCTCGGGCGGGGCGTCCTCGGGGTGCAACAGGAAGTGCACCTCCCGCTGCGTCAGCGGCCTCACCTCGCCGACCTTCATCTTGCCGAGCTTGAGCGCGCCGATCTCAATCCGCTTGATCTTCTCCACCTGAAAGCCCAGCGCCTGGAACATCCGCCGAATCTGGCGGTTGCGGCCCTCTTCCAGGGTCACTTCGTACCACGGGTTGGGGCCGGCTTTCGCCATCCGGATCTTCGCCGGGGCCGTGCGGCCGTCGTCGAGATGGATGCCCTTGCGGAACTTCTCCAGCGCCGATCCGGCCAACATGCCGTTGATCTTCACGACATACTTCTTGGGGGCCGAGGACTTGGCCGACAGCAGATGATTGGCGAAATCGCCGTCATTGGTCAGCAGCAGCAGCCCTTCGGAATGGTAGTCCAGCCGGCCCACCGGATAGACGCGCTCGGGCATGCGGCCCAGCAGGTCCATCACCGTGGCGCGGCCTTCGGGATCGTCGGTGGTCGTGACATAGCCGCGCGGCTTGTACACGGCCAGATAGACCAGGCCGGGCGGGCGGCTGTCGAGCTTTCTGCCGCTGATGACGATGGCGTCCGTGTTCGGGTCCGCTTTCGAGCCGAGCTCGGTGATGCGCACGCCGTTGACGGTGATCTCGCCGGCGACGATCAGATCTTCGGCCTTGCGGCGCGAGGCAACACCGGCGCGGGAGAGGATTTTTTGGAGACGCTCTTGCATGGGGATTTGAAGGGACCAGGGACTAGGCATTGTGGACCAGGGTAGGTGGTCCTCCCGCTAGCTCTCGGCGTCTTCCTCCGGTTCGTTTGCTTCCTTCTCGGACTGTTCTTCACGCGCCTCGGCGACCGCTTCGTCGACGGCCGCCTCGCTCAGCGGAAGCTGCTGCTCTTCCAACGCCTCTTCGTCCTCGTCGCCGAAGGCCGCTCGGCTGAGCTCTTCGAGCTCCTTCAGGTTCGGCAACTCGCTGACGTCGTCGAGCCCGAACTGTACGAGGAACTCGCGCGTCGTCTTGTACATCATCGGCTTGCCGATGACTTTTTTCCGGCCGGCGGTGGCCACCAGCTTGTACTTCAGCAGCGTGTGGATCACGCCGGAAGCGTTCACCCCGCGCACCGCCTGAATCTCCGGCAGCGTGACCGGCTGCTTGTAGGCGATCACAGCCAGCGTCTCCAGCGCCGCCAACGAGAGCCTTAGCTTGGGCCGCAAGGTCTTGACGAACTTGCGCACCGCCTCATGATGCTCAGCCTTGGTGAACATCTTATAGCCGCCGGCGACCTTGCGGACCTCGATGCCGCGATCGTCCTTGGCCGTTGACCCCACCAGCCGCCGCAAGTCCTCTTCCAGGATCTCGCGCGGCATCCTGAGCCCTTCCACGAGCTGATCCAGTGTGACCGGCTCTTCGGCGGCGTAGACGATCCCTTCGAGCAGGGCCAGCCGCTGCTCGGGCTCAGGCAGGTCGACCGGCAGCAGCGGCTGCTCGGGTTCCTGTTCCTGGGGCTGTGGGGTTGTCGCCTCTGCGGGGACTACGGTGGTCTCGACGTCGGCGCCGTGCGCCATGCTGCTGCTCTCCGAGGTGCTGTTGGGAATCCGATGGCCCCTCGCACTGACTGTAACACGCAAGGCGCGCCGGCCCCGGACCAAGATGCGAAGCGGCGCGGGAATCGGCCGCGGACCTTCCGGCGGATCCACCCCTGATAGGTGGTGGCAAGATACCGGATTCACCTCGAAAAGTTACGACTCAACCCCCGTTCGAAGTTGTATACTTGCGGGTGGATTGACACGGTTAGGTCAATCAGTAAGGTAGGTTACACCAAAAATGTAGGGTATGCGAAGTTTTCAGTGGGAGCCATGAGGCTAAAGGGGTTAGATCAACATGCAAAGAACCTGTCAGTCGTTTGTAGCCGCAGCCATGCTGGCGGCGCTTTTCCTTCCATCCGATATGCGGGCCCAGGTGCTCAAGGGGCAGATCCTGGGATCGGTAACCGACACGACCCAAGCCGTCATTCCCGGCGCCGAGGTCACACTGACTGAAACACGGACCAACTCCGTTCGCGAAGCGCAGACGAACGCCAGCGGTTTGTACGTGTTTCCCAACCTGGATCCCGGCGTCTACGAAGTGTCGGTCTCGCTGGAAGGCTTCAGCCGCGCCGTGCGCGGCGACGTCGAGCTCCTGCCGAACTCAACGGTGCGCGTGAATCTGGCGCTGCAGCCCGGCGCTCTGACCGAAACCGTTACGGTGACCGGCGCGCCGCCGATCCTACAGACCGACCGCGCCGACACCGGCGCCAAGCTCGAGCCCAAGCAGCTCCGGGAACTGCCGCTGCTCTACAACCGCAACTACCAGAGCCTGCTGACGCTCGCTCCCGGCGTGCCGCGTCCGAGCCGCCCGCACTCGGAGTTCTACAACTCGCAGGACTCGCTGGCGGTGCGCGTCAACGGCCAGGGTCGGCAGAACAACAACTTCCAGATCGAAGGCATCGAGAACAAGATCGACAACGGCAACCTGACGGCCCTGGTGC
>CAYOPA010000148.1:0-2948 GCA_964405625.1 uncultured Bryobacterales bacterium | reverse complement strand
CGCCGGCCGAAGCGATCGCGACGGTCGACATGTCGACGACGAATTACGACCCGGAGTTCGGCAACGCCGGCGGCGCGGTCGTCAACGTGACGCTGCGGTCGGGGACGAACGACATCCACGGCTCTCTGTTCCATTTCCACCGCAATGAAAACGTCCAGGCGCGGCAGGTGTTCGCCTCCACGAAGGCGCCGGTGGTCTACAACCAGTTCGGCTTCACTCTGGGCGGGCCGGTCGTCAAGAACCGCATCTTCTTCTTCGGCGACTACCAGGGCAGCCGCGACCGCCTGGGGACGGTTACCCAGCCGGCGATCCCGACGCTGCCGTTCCGCCGAGGCGACTTTTCGGGCGAGACCGAGCGGATCTATGATCCGGCGACCGGGGACGCCAGAGGGGCGGGCCGCACGCAGTTCGCCAACAACATGGTGCCGCAATCGCGCATCAGCCCGATCTCGCAGGCGATCATGGGGTTCATCCCGGATCCGACGCGGCCCGGCGGCGCGGGTTCGTCGAACTTCGAGAGGAGCATCGTCCGGGAGAAGGACATCGACGCCTTCGACATCAAGGGCGACTTCGTGGCGACGGCGAACGACCGCTTCTCGCTGCGCTACAGCCGTCAGCAAGCGGAGGTGGTTGACTGCGGGCTGTACGGTCCGGACTGCGGCATCTACGGCGGTCCGCGCAACGGCGGCTTCGCCGGCTTCGGCCCGGCGACAACGCAGAGCCCGTCGCTGACCTACTCGCGGGTCTTCTCGCCGACCTTCGTGATGGAGAGCCGCTTCGGCATGGTGCGCAACCGCAACGACGCCATCAACTCCGACACCGGCCTGCGCACGTCGGAGGAGATCGGCATCCCGGGCGTCAACGTGAATGAGTGGACCAGCGGGCTGTCGGATATTCGCGTCGCCGGTTTCGGGTCGCCGATGGTGGGCTTCTCGCCGTCGCTGCCGTGGGTGCGTTCGGTCACCTTCTTTGGCTGGCAGAACAACTTCACCAAGACGACCGGCAACCACGTCACGCGGTTTGGCTTCGAGATGCGTCGCGAGCGCAACGATTTGCTGCAGACGCAGACGTTCAACCCGCGTGGCCGGTTCGAATTTGCGCAAGGCCAGACCGGCGCGCTTGAGGATACGAGACGCGGCATCGCCAACGCCTTCGCCAGTTTTCTGCTGGACCGTCCGAACCTGGCCGGCCGCGACCTGGACGTGCAGTTCCCAACCCGCCGCGAGCTGATCTGGGCGATGTACGTGCAGGACAAGTGGCAGGTCACCAACAAGCTGACGATGGACCTCGGCATGCGGTTCGAGATCGAGAACGCCTCAAATCCGCGCTTCGCCGGCGGTTACTCGAACTACAATTTCCTGGACAACACGCTGGAGCTGAACGGTCTCGGCGGACGGCCGTTTAACAACGGCGTGCGGAGCGACTACAGCGGTTGGAGCCCGCGCTTCGGCCTGGCCTACCGCATCAACGAGAAGACGGTGTTCCGCGGCGGCTACGGCATCAGCCAAATGAACCGCAGAATGGGGCAGCAGAACTTCCCCGTCAAGCAGAACAACGCCTTCCCCGCCGACAACGCGTTCGTTCCGACGCGTACGATGGCCGAGGGTTTTCCCGCCTTCGAGGCGGTGCGGATTCCCGACAACGGCATCATCAACCTGAACGATCCTGAGTTCGCGCCCTTCGCGGGCCAGAACTTCGGCAACATCCCACTCGACCTGAAGCGGCCCTACGTGCAGAGCTGGAACATCTCGCTCCAGCGCTCGCTCGCCGCCAATTTCGTGCTGGACGTGGCCTACGTGGGCAACCACGGCGTCAATAACCAGACGGGTTGGAACGTGAATGCCGGCCGCGTGCCCGGCCGGGGCAACGCGGGCCGTCTGTTCCAACCGATCTTCGGGCGGGTTGCGAACACAAACACCTTCATCGGCACGCACACCTACTACAACTCGTTGCAGGTCAAGGTGAACCGCCGCTTTACGAACGGCCTCGGCATTACGACGGCCTACACCTGGGGTAAGTCGTTGGGCTTCAATAACGACCTCGGCGGCTTGAACGTGCACATTCCTGAATTCTTCATGTCCAACAAAGGGCGGTCCAACGACGACCGCCGGCACATCTACACGCAGAGCTACCAATACGAGCTGCCGTTCGGCAAGAACAAGCGCTGGCTGCAGTCGGGCGCCGGGAAATGGATTCTGGGCGGCTGGGAGTTGCAGGGCGTCTTCACCGCGCAGAGCGGAGGAGCGTTCACGCCGGTGGCGGCCGCTGGGACGCTGAACGCTCCGGGCAACGGGCAGCGCGCCAACGTGGTCGGCACGCCGCGCCGCATCGGCGACATTGCCGGCCCCGCCGGCGACGGCCTGTGGTTCACCACCGACGCCTTCGCCATCCCGGCGCAGAACACGCTCGGCAACGCCGGCTGGAACATCCTCTCCGGCCCCGGCTTTGTCAACCTCGATGCGTCGATCTTCCGTCGCTTCGCGCTCCCTGTTCTGGGCGAGCAGGGCGATCTGACGCTGCGCATCGAGTCGTTCAACGCGACCAATACGCCGCACTTCAACAACCCGGTCAACAACGTCAACGACATCAACTTCGGCCGGGTGCGGTCAGCCCAAGACGATCCCCGTCAGTACCAGTTCGCGCTGACGGTGCGGTTCTAGCCCGGGCCTGTTTGTACACCAAGGGGGCGGACCGGTCGGTCCGCCCCCTACCTTTTTGTCGGCGCCCTTGACACCCGTGTTTTCGCATCACTTTCGGATGGACCCGGAGGTTTTTGATTTTGAAGTCGGCGTGGTGGTCGGCGGACCGGTCAAGCCGGAGGGCCGCGTGACGCCGGGCGAGCTCCCCGCGGCCAAGGTGATTCGGACGGTCTACCACGGAGGGTACGAGGGGCTGCCCGGGGCTTGGACGGAGTTCCAGGCATGGATCGACGGCAGCGATTTCCAGAC
>CAYOPA010000147.1:9042-11073 GCA_964405625.1 uncultured Bryobacterales bacterium | reverse complement strand
GGATGAAAGGATCCCATCGGGACCGATGGAGGGAACCGTGGCAAGGAGCAAGGTGGAAGCCGCGGGGCCAAGCGGAAGGGAGCAAGTCCCGCTCGTCTGCGATCTGTAGGATCGCCGGCGCAAGCCGCCCGGCCCGATCGCGCATGACACAATGGCGCCGTACAATGGCGCTGTGCGGCGCCCCAAGATCGTCAGCCTCGACGCCTTGACCATCCCGGTGAGCCCCAAGGGCAACTGGACCTTCGTCAAGCTGGAAGCCGAAGGCGGCCTCGCGGGCTGGGGGGAAGCGACCCATGCGCTGGGCTTTGTGCGCGCTTCGGCCGAGGACGACGCCCGCATCGCCGCAGCTCTGCGCGACCTCCTGCCGGCGCTGGAAGGTCTGACGCCCTTCGAGGTTGAGCGATTCAGGCAGCGATGCTGGGGGCAGGCCAAAGCCGGCGGCCTGCTGACCCAGACCGCCTTTAGCGCCTGCGAACAAGCGATGTGGGATTTGGCCGGACGGGCGCTCGACGCCCCGGTTCGCGACCTGCTCGGCGGCGCCCTAGTCGAAGCGGTTCCCGTCTACGCCAACATCAACCGCGCCACGGTTGAGCGCAGTCCCGATGGCTTTGCCGCCAACGCCCAGAAGGCCGTCGAAGAGGGCTTTCGAGCGATCAAATCGGCTGTGTTTGACGACTTTCCCGTCGGTCCGGCCTCCCAGGCCGACCGCGAGGCCAAAGCCGAGCTCGGCATTGCTCGACTCGAAGCCATGCGCGCCGCCGTCGGGCCGGATATCGACCTGATGGTGGACTGCCACAGCCGTTTCGACCTCGAGCTCGCCGTCGAGGTCGCCCGCCGCCTGGAACCCCTCGGGCTGCGCTGGTATGAGGAGCCCGTCGATCCCGCCGAAACCAAGGCGACCCGCGAGATCCGCGAGCGCATTCGGCAACCGATGGCCGGCGGCGAGCTCTTTTTCGGCCGCGAGGGTTTTCTGCCGTTGCTGCGGCAGCGGGCGGTGGACGTGATCATGCCCGATGTGAAGCACTGCGGCGGCCTGCTCGAAGGCAAGAAGATCGCAGCGCTGGCGGAGGTCTTCGAGGTTGACGTCTCGCCGCACAATCCATCGGGGCCGTTGTCGATGGCCGCCAGCGCCCAGCTTGCCGCGACTCTGCCGAACTGTCCCATCCTGGAGCACGCCTGGGGCGAGGTTTCGTGGCGGGCCGAGTTGCTCGATCCGCCGGAGCGCTTTGAGGAGGGCAGAATCGTCCTGCCCGACGGTCCCGGTCTGGGCGCGCGCCTTGTCCCCGTCGCCGCGCGATAATTCATAAAGAGCGTTTTCATGAAAATCCTAGTCACCGGCGGCGCCGGCTTCATCGGGTCCGCCTTCGTGCGTCTGCTGCTGAACGGCGATGAGGCCGTCGAGATCGGCAACCTGGATGCGCTGACCTACGCCGGCAATCTGGAGAACCTGGCCTCGGTTGAGTCGGATCCGCGCTATCGCTTCCTGCACGCGGACCTGCGCGACGCCGAGGCGACCGCAGCCGCCGTCGAAGGATTTGCCCCGGACTCCATCGTGCATTTCGCCGCCGAGTCGCACGTCGACCGCAGCATCCTGGCGCCCAAGCCCGTCGTGGATACGAACTTCACCGGGACGTTCCATCTGCTCGAAGCCGCGCGCCGCCTGAGCGTCGGCCGGTTCGTGCACGTCTCCACCGATGAGGTCTACGGCTCCATCGACGAGCCGCACGAGGCCGACGAGCGCTGGCCGCTGAGCGCCAGCAGCCCGTACTCGGCCTCCAAGGCGGCGTCGGATCTGCTGGCGTTGTCGTACGCCAAGACGTACGGGTTGAATGTCTCGGTGACCCGCGCCTCCAACAACTACGGCCCCTACCAGTTCCCCGAAAAGCTGATTCCGCTGATGATCTCGAACGCGTTGGCCGACGAAGAGCTGCCGGTTTATGGCGACGGGATGCAGGTGCGCGACTGGCTCTACGTGGACGACCACTGCCGAGCGATCCGGGCCGTGCTGGAGAAAGGACGCTCGGGCGAGAT
>CAYOPA010000147.1:0-9001 GCA_964405625.1 uncultured Bryobacterales bacterium | reverse complement strand
CCACGGGCAAGCCCGAGAGCCTGATCCGCTACGTCGTGGACCGGCCCGGCCATGACCGCCGCTACGCCATCACCAGCGACAAGCTGATGCGGGAGACCGCTTGGCGCCCGCTGGTCGGGTTCGACGAGGGCCTGGCGGAGACGGTCGGCTGGTATCGCCAACATTCGGGGTGGGTGGAGCGGGTGCGCTCCGGGGCCTACCGGCAGTGGCGGGAGCTCAACTACGGCCGCCGCCAAGCCGAGCCTGGCCGGATGTGACGGTCCGGCGCCAGCAATCAAAAAATGCTGTTCGCTCCAGAATCTGAATGGTTGTACCATATATGGGAGCGATCGGGTTTCGCTACGGACGCGTTACACCCGCATCCGACGGTCGCCGCAGTCTGGCGACCAGTAACTCGTAACGATTCGGGGGTACTTTCCATGCAGAAATTTACTCGCGGCGCCAAGAATTGCGCCGCACTGACAATCATGTTCCTGCTTGCGCTCGCCGTACCGGCCGTGGCGCAAGACCAGGGCCGCCTCGTCGGCACGGTCAGCGATGACTCGGGCGCCGTCATTCCAGGCGCGGCTCTGAAACTAGTCAACCAACGCACCGGCGTTGAGGCGAGCGCCGAGAGCAATGCCAACGGCGCGTTCACTTTTCCCTATCTTGCTCCCGGTCTCTACGCGCTGGCTGTCGAGTACGAGGGATTCAAGAGCGTCAATCTGACCGGTATCGCGATTGAGACCGGCTTCACCAGGACGGCCAACGTCACGATGGAGATCGGTCAGCTCACCGAGATTGTGACGGTAGAGTCCACCGCGCCGTTGTTGGACGCGGCCACGTCAAGCGTCGGCCAGTTCATCGAGCGCGAGATGGTGTTCAACATGCCCGTACAGAGCCGGCGCAGCGCGTCGCTGGTCAAGCTGATGGGCAACATCACCTACCGCTCCGAGGACGGCGGCGAGCAGGTGCCGAAGTTTTCGATGGCGGGCGGGCGCTCGCAGAACCAGATGTGGCAGTTGGACGGCTCGGTCGTGCAGAACATGTCGATCGGCGTGCCGCAGCTCGCTCTGAACCCGCCGGCGGAGTCGCTGCAAGAGTTCAAGGCCGAGATGAGCAACTACTCGGCGGAGTTCGGCCGCGCCGGCGGCGGCCTGATCGTGATGACCACGCGCTCGGGTACGAATGAGTACCACGGCGCGCTGTATGAGTTCTTCCGCAACAACGCGATGGACGCCCGTTCGTTCTTCGCACCCAGGACCGCGCCGCTGCGCTACAACATCTTCGGCGGCTCGATCGGCGGACCGATCGCCAAGAACAAGTCGTTCATCTTCTTCAACTACGAAGGCTCGCGCCAGCGCAACGGCGTAACCCATTCGGGGGATACTGTTCCCGTTCCCCAGAACCGGACCGGCGATTTCTCGAATGTCGACGGCCTGATGTTGCGCGACCCGATGGGCGGAACCTTCGCCAACAACATCATTCCCAACACTCGGATTGATCGGATCGGCCAAGCCGTGGCAAACCTCTATCCGAACCCCAACATGCCAGGTCCGGCGAATCGGCTGCCGGCGAACAACTTCGTCAACAATGCCTCCAATGCACTGGAGCAGAACTACTTCACCACGAAGTGGGACCACAACATCTCCACCAACGACCGCATTTCGGTCCGGTTCGTACACTCCAGGGCTCCGGAGACGATCATGGCGGTTTTTCCGAATGAGTTCGCCGACCCGCGCGCCGGCACTCGGGAGAACCGTCACCACAACACGACGGTCAACTGGATTCACAACCTCGCGCCCACGCACATTAACGAGTTCCGCTTCAACTGGGGCGACCGCAAGCACATCAACCGCTCGGCGGGCCGCTTCTCGGGGATGAACGGACAGCTCGGCATCGGCGGGGTTGAACCCGAGTCGTTCGCGCAGTTCCAGGTCAACGGCCTGACGACCTTGTCGCCCGGCAACCAGGAGCGTATCCAAACCCCGATCCGTACGATCGAGCTCGTCAATAACCAGACGCTGATCAAGGGCGACCACCAGATCAAGTACGGCTTCAACTTCCGCTTCGCCAGCAACGTGGACGAAGCGAACGGGACCCTCGGCGGCCAGTTCAACTTCGCCAACCGCGCCACCGGCGTCGGCTTGGCCGAGTTGTTGATCGGACACGTCAACGTCGGCAACCGCAACCAGACGGATATTTTGCATACCCGCACCGACTATTACGGTCTGTTCGTGCAGGACGATTGGCGCGTAAACTCCAAGCTGACCCTGAACATGGGTCTACGCTGGGAGGTGGATACGCCGCGTTGGGAGAAGATCGACAACCGCCAGAGCGGCTTTGACTGGCATACGCTGAACCCTGTATCAGGCACGAACGGCGTCGTCACCTTCTCGGGCCGCGACGGTCTGGACAAGTACGCTCACGATACCTACTGGAACGCCTTTGGTCCGCGCCTCGGCTTCGCCTATCAGGCGACCTCCAAGACGGTCGTGCGCGGCGGCTACGGCATCAACTACTACGGCGCCTACAACGGCGCGGTGCCGAACACGCTGAACCTCGGTTTCAGCCTCAACGGTTCGTTCCCCTCGCCGGACGGCGGCGTGACGCAAGCCTTCCAGCTTGCCAACGGCTTGCCTGCGATCGAGCGTGAGGCGTTGACGCCGGGCCTCGGCGCAGTGCCGTTCGGCTCTTCGCCGAGGATCGCCCCGACCTTCATTCGCCAGGGCCACAAGCCCGGTATGGCCCAGCAGTGGAACTTCGGCATCCAGCACCAGTTGCCGGGCAACTACCTGATCGAGGCAACCTATGTGGCCAACGTCGGGCGCAATCTGGGCGGCACGAACTTCAACTGGAACCAGATTCCTCTGGTCGACGGCCGCGGTCCGGCGCAACAGCGGCAGACCGCGCGGCTCTTCCCGCAGTTCGGCAACGTCGTCCAGATCAGCCCGGACTGGGGCAACTCGACGTACCACTCCGGCAATCTGAAGTTCGAGAAGCGCTACTCGGGCGGCTTCAACATGCTGGTGAACTACACCTGGGCTAAGTATCTCGACGATATCCGCAGCGGCTCGGAGCTTGCCGGTCTGGTGGGCGGCGGCTACACCCACTTCCAGTTGCGCCACCTGGATCGGGGCTACTCGGGCTCCGACATCCGGCACCGCGTGGCTGCCAGCGGCGTCTACGAGATGCCTTTCGGCAAGGGCCGCAAGTTCGACATCTCGAACAAGGCTGTCGACGCCATCCTGGGCGGTTGGGGACTGGGCGTGATCACGGAGATGCGCACGGGCTCGCCGTTCTCGGTCATCGAGAACACGAATGTAGGAAACTACTTCGGCACGCAGCGCTCCAACATCCTGGGCGACCCGGAGAAGCTGGGTAACTGGCGGGACAACGTCCGCGGCGCAACGTTCTTCGACACGGGGCTGTTCGCGGCCCCCGGCGTAGGCGTGCCCGGCAATGTGGCGCCTTCGTTGTGCTGCGGTCCGGGGCTGCTCAATGTCGACGCTTCGGTGCATAAGTGGTTCAACTTCACCGAGCGCTGGAAGATGCAGTTCCGCGCGGACTTCTTCAACCTGCCCAATCGTCCGGCGTTCAGCAACCCGGCGACCAACCGCGGCCGTCCGGACTTCGGGCGGGTCGGTTCGACCCTCATCGGCACCGGCGGACGCGTGACTCAGCTAGCGCTCCGTCTCGAGTTCTAACCGAACGCCAACTTCAAACCCGATGTGCCCCCTAGCTTTAGCTTGGGGGGCTCTTTTTCGTATCCGACCATATGGCGAAGCGTAGGGGCGGCCTTCCGGCCGCCCCTACGCTTCGATCAGTCCACCCAAACCGGGCTGGCGATCGCCTTCTCGCCGTCTTGCTGCACCAGATCGAGATAGTAGTAATCCCCCGGCGCCGCGCCCGTGCGGTCGATGAATTCAAGCTGCGCCGTGTCCCCGCCCGGGTCGAAGGTGTGCAGAATCTTGCCCGTCTTCACGATCCGCACCGCCTTCAGCGCGTCCGTTCCGATCGCAGCCACCCGGATCACCGGATCCGCTCCGGCCCGGATCACGCCGCCCATCGGCTCGCCGTTCACCCGAAAATCGAGCACGATCCGCTCGCCCGTCGTGGCGTAGGTGCGGCGCTGGTAGATCGCCTGAAAAACGCTATCGCGGTCCAGGGCGCCCGCGTAGACCGCCATCAGTGACGTGCCCTTTTCATCGGGGCTGAAGCGGGAGTACAGCGGCCCGGCTTCGCCGACCTCGCGGTCAATCCGCCGAATCCCGTAGCCGGCGTTGCCGGAGTGGTTGTCCGTCGAGGCCATGATGCCGATGCGGTAGCCCTTTTCCAGGAAGCGCGAGGCCCAGTCCTCGGAACGGCGATGGTCGGAGAAAATTTCAATGCCGCGCTGGAGCTTGGGGTTGTGCCACTCAGGGTTGCCTGGACGGCCGCCGAAGTGAGGGATCACCAGCAGGTTCTCGTCGCGAAAATTCTCGCCCAGCAGCCGGAACAGGTCTTCCACGTGGCCGGCCTGCTTGTTCGGCCCGTGGTACATCCGCAGGTTCTTGTAGTTGTAGCCGTTGTAGCTGCGGATGAACGGCATGATGTCGCCGGAGGTGTAGACGTTGTGATCGCCGCCCACGTCGCTGGGACCGCTCCACTCATAGCCCACGAAGGTCACGTAGCGGCCCGGCTCGTTCATTTCGTTCGAGACGCGCTGAATCTCATCCCACATCCAATCCGTGGTGGTGAAGGCGTGGTCGCTGACCGAGCAGAAGTCGATGGCGGAATACTTGCGCCCGAAATCGTACATTTCGGTCGGCGTACCGCGGCCGTCGGAGTACTTGGTGTGCGTGTGGATGTCGCCCCAGTAGATGCGCGACGCGGGCGCGGCCTGGTGCACGCGGACCGGGTTGCTGACGGCTTCGATCCTGTCCCGCGACCGCGCCCGGAAGCGATAGGTCCCCTCGGCTTCCAGCCGTATTCCCTCGAAGCGACGCGCGCCGGCGTCGGCTGCTTCGGCGCGCCAGACCTCGCGCCAACTTCCCGGCTCGACGGATAGATCCACCGCGCCGGTGAATCCCGAGGCGGGGTTGCCCAGCGAATCCTCGGCCCAGACGTTGATCCAGAGCGGCTCCCCGGCCACCGCGACGGTCTGGGCGATCACATGCAGCCGCTCCGCCTTACCCGGCAGGATGCGCAACGTCGGGCTCCGCGGCAGCGGCAGGTATTCGCCCTTGCCGAAGGCGTCCACGTAGACCCGCTGTTCGAAAGCCGTCTCGTCCATCGGCTGGATTTCGACCCCCGGGGAGCCGCCCGATCGCGCCCCATAGACGATCTCAATCCAGTCTCCGAGGTTGAGCCGCTTGTCCTCCAGGGTGATCTGGTTGAGTGTCTGCCAGGGGTGGTATTCGCGAAAGAGCGAATCGGGGCCGCCTTGCGGGTAGGGCTTCCAGCTCAGCCGGGCGCCGTTGGAGGTGCGCAGGACGAGGTAGTTCGGAGCGATCGGGTCGTGTGTCTGCAAGCGCGTTCCGCCCCACATGTCCCAACCGAAGTCGTGGGCGGTGGCGATGCGCAACGAACCGCCCGGCTCCATCCCTGCTCGTCCAACGGTAAACCGCAACGTAAACTCGCCGTGCTCGCCGACCACGCCGGCGCCGGCGCCGAGGAACTGCGCGCGGCCCAAATCGAGCTCTGCGGCGCGCCGCTCGGCGGCCTGCTCGGAGAGATAAGGAGCCGGGGATTCGTAGGACGATTGCGCGTGAAGAGCGATCGCGAACAGTAGAACCGGACAGACTCGCATCGGCACGATGATACCAGCGCCCGAAAGCTGGTTCGGCCTCGACCCCGAATGTCGAGCCGCGTACATCTCCTTCGGAAGGTCGGCTCGAAGGCCAACCCTGCTAAAATTCCCCAAACATGCGCCGCCGCACCTTCCTGCAAGCCGGAGCCTCCGCGCTCGCCGCCTCCGCAATCCCCGCAGCCGCCCAAACCTCCTCTCAGAAGCCCTGGGAATGGCGCTACTACGGCGGCGACCAGGGCGCGAGCCGCTACGCCCCTTTGACCCAGATCAACGCCTCCAACGTCGCCAATCTCGAGGTCGCCTGGGTCCACAAGACCGGCGACGCCCAGCAGCGGCCCTCCACCACCAACGAATGCACGCCCATTGTTATTGACGGCGTGCTGTTTTTGACTACCGCGCAGGTGAAAGCGCAAGCACTGGAGGCCTCCACGGGCAAGCTGCTGTGGACGTTCGACCCCTTTGACGGCGATCGCAGCCGACGCTCCCGCGGCGTCAACCGCGGCCTCGCGTATTGGCAGGACGGCGACGACCTGCGCATCTTCCTCACCGCTCACGACAAGCTCTATTGCCTCAACGGCAAGACCGGCAAGCTCGAGCCGGAGTTTGGCGACCAGGGCGTGTTGGACCTGACGCGGGATTTCGACCGCGACATGGAGGGTTTGGGCTACAAGCACACTTCGCCGGTGGTCGTCTGGCAGGATCTGCTGCTCACCGGCGGCGGCGGCTTCGAAGGCCCCGAGCCGGCCGCGCCCGGCCACGTTCGCGGCTACGACGTGCGGACGGGCAAGCGCCGCTGGATCTTCCACACCATTCCCTGGCCCGGCGAATTCGGCTACGAAACATGGCCCAAGGACGCTTGGCGCACCGCCGGCGGCGCCAACAACTGGGGCGGCATGAGCCTGGACCCCGAGCGCGGCTGGCTCTTTGTGGCGCTCGGCTCGCCGGCCTTTGATTTCTGGGGCGGCGACCGCATCGGCAAGAATCTGTTTGGCAACTGCGTGCTGGCGCTCGACGCCGCCACCGGCGAGCGTCTGTGGCACTTTCAGACCACGCACCACGATGTCTGGGACTACGATCTGCCGGCTCAGCCGATGCTCGGCGAAATCGTGCGGCAGGGCCAGAAGATCGAGATCGTCATGCAGGTGACGAAGACCGGCCTGACGTTCGTGCTGGACAGGCTCAGCGGCGAGCCCATTTTCGGCGTGGAGGAGCGGCCCGCGCCGCCGTCAGACGTGCCCGGCGAGCAGCTCTGGCCCACGCAGCCGTTTCCGATCAAACCGCCGCCGCTGTCGCAGCTCAGCCTGGAGCTTCAGGACATCTCGGACGTTTCGCCCGAATCCAAGGCGTTCATCGCCGCCATGATGCAGGAGAACCGCTTCGGCCCGATCTACACGCCGCCCAGCCTGCAGGGCACGATCATCCGTCCGGGCTTTTCCGGCGGCGCTCTATGGGGCGGCGGCTCGTTCGACCCGCGCTCGGGGCGCCTCTACGTCAACACCAGCGAGACGGCCAACATGATGCAACTCGCCGCCGCCGAGCCCGAAAAGGGTTATCCCTACGGCCATACCGGCTACCGGCGGTTCTTCGACCAGGACGGCCGGGTGGGCCTGAAGCCACCGTGGGGCTACTTCACCTGCATCGACATGGTCAGCGGCGACTTCGTGTGGCGCGAGGTGGTGGGAGAAGACCCCGACTACGGTAAGACGGGCACGCGCATGATCGGCGGTTCGGTCGCCACGGCCGGCGGCGTGGTTTTCCTGGCCGCCACCCAAGATGAGAAGTTTCGGGCATTTGACTCGGCCACCGGGCGGGTGCTGTGGGAGACCAAGCTTAGCGCGGGCGGGTACGCCACGCCTTGCACCTATGAGGCCGACGGCAAGCAGTATGTGGTGATCGCGGCCGGCGGCGGAGGCCGGCAGGCGACTCCGGCCGGGGACGAGTTTATCGCCTTCGCGCTGCCCGCATAGCGGGTAGCGCACAACTTGAGCGCCCGGCTTCAGCGACTATGTCAAGCAACGGGAGCGGCTCGCCAGTCGGAGCCGTCGCGAATCATGGCGTTGAGCATGACGAGTAGACGTCGGGCAACCGCAATCAGGCCCAGCTGTTTCGGCTTGCCCGCCGCCTGCAACCGTAGATAGAAAGCGCGCAACCTGCTGTCGACGCGGACTGCCGTTCGCGCTGCCATGTAAAGCGCGGCGCGCAGTCGTCCGCGACCTCCTCCGATCCAGCGGCGGCCGCGGTGCGAGCCGCTGTCGCGCGCCCGTGGCGCCAGCCCCGCCAACGCCGCCGCTTGCCCGCCCGTCAGCGTTCCCAGCTCCGGCAACTCCGCCGTCAATGCCCAAGCCGTTTTCGGCCCCACGCCGGCAGCCTGCTGCAGCCGCTCGGCTTGCGCGGCCACTGCGGGCAACTTCGCCAACGCCGCAACCACCGCCTTTTCCAACTTGTCAATCTCGCTCCCAAAGGCCTTGATCATGCGGTCCAAACTCTGGCGCACCAACGCCTCGTGCACGCTATGACGCCGCGTACGCAGCTGGGCGCGCTGCCCGACGAAGTAGTTCAACTGCCGCAGCAACTCGCGATAGCGCAGCAGCGCCGGGCTCGACAGCGGCGTCGGTTCGGGCGATAGCGCCTCGCCGAATCGAGCTGCGACGCCGGCGTCGAGCTGATCCGTCTTGGCCTCCACCCCGGCGGCCCGAGCAAAGTGCCGCACGCGACTCGGCTGCGTCACCGTGACTAGGATTCCGGCAGCCTAGAAAGCCGCCCAGGCTTGACGTTCGAGCCCGCCGGTCGCTTCCAGCAAAGCGTGCGTGACGCCCAGCTCGACGAGCTCTCGAGCCAGTTGAGCCAGCGCCGCGACCCGCTGCGGCCTACGGCCGCGCGGGTTGTCTTTCCTGTTGAGAACGAAGAAATCGACATGTTCTTTGGCGATGTCGACGCCAACCCAAACGGCTTGGGCGGGGGTACAATCGGAATGCATCGATCGGATCTCCTTGCTTGTCAATGCGGGCTCAAACGGCCCTTGCGACTATTCGGATTCGATCGAGGCGCGTCTGGCGGTCCACGCTAAAGCACGGTTTCAACGAAGTTTGGATCAAGCGGGAACAACGTTGTCGGCTGCTCCCGCCTGCTGCCAACCCAGCCGGCATGGTCGGACTCGCCAGACGCTGCGGAGCGGCGCTGTCGTCGCCGCTCCGCTTGCCTCTTACCCCTACTTCACTACATACAAGCCGG
>CAYOPA010000146.1:0-11126 GCA_964405625.1 uncultured Bryobacterales bacterium | reverse complement strand
CGGATGTATTTCCGCGACAGCTCATGCGCCTGCGAGTGGGTCGGCTGGGTGGCCAGCACCAAGTCGATGGCGTAGTCGCGCACATGCGGCGCCACCAACACCTCCGTGGCCCGACGACGGATCTCGAGAATTTGCTCGCGGTCGACCATTTGCCGCACCTGGGGCTTGTCAGCGGCCATGGTGCGCTCGACGATGTTGATCATCTCGTCGCGCTCAGGGTAGGTCACCAGGATTTTCAGCACGAACCGGTCGAGCTGCGCCTCCGGGAGCGGGTAGGTGCCTTCCATTTCGAGCGGGTTCTGGGTGGCCATCACCAGGAAGGGGTCTTCGAGACGGTGCGTGGTCGAGCCCGAGGTGACGGTGCGCTCCTGCATCGCCTCCAGCAGCGCGGACTGCGTGCGAGGCGTGGCGCGGTTGATCTCGTCGGCCAGTACCAGGTGGGCGAAGATTGGCCCCGGCTCAAAGCGTAGGGCCTTGAGCCCGTCCGCCGCTGAGGTCATCAGCATGCTGCCCAAAATGTCGGCCGGCATCAGGTCGGGAGTGAACTGGATGCGCGAGCACTTCAGGTGCATCGCCTCGCCCAGCGTCCGCAGCAGGGTCGTTTTGCCCAGTCCGGGGACGCCTTCGAGCAGCACGTGCCCGCCGGCGACGAGCGCGACCAGCACGCCTTCGACGACGTGGTCGTGCCCGACAATGACTTTGGAAATTTCGTCTCGGACCGCCTGCAGTTGCTCGGTTACCGTGTGCAAGTGGGCTTCAGTAGTGGCCATCAGTTCTGTTTGTTCCGCCGGAGGTTCCGGAAGTAGGTCTCGATATAACGCTGGTAGGCGAGGGGAACCTCGTCGCGAGTGACAGCGCCGCCGCGGTCGGTGTGAGTCTGCCGCGAAGCTTGGTAGGGCGTCTGGACCGATTGTTCCGCCGTGGAGGTTTCCACCATGATCTCACCTTCGATCTCCTCGGCGCGCTGCATGTAGAACTCTTCGAGGGCGTCCAAGGCGGCTTGCTGCTCGGCCATGCGCTCGGCGAGCTCCTTGGAGCCCTCGGCGCTGCCGGAGGCGCCGGCGGACTGGCCCGGCTGCGATCCTTCTTCGGTGGTGCTCTGCGCGGACTGGCCCTGGGCGGCCTGCTCAGGGTCGCCGCCCTGTCCGGGCTCGCCGCCCTCCATCTCAGCCTGCGCGCTCTCGGCGCCGGCCTCGCCCGCCTCCGAGGACTGTTCCCCGCCCTCGCCCGAGGGCTGCTCGGAACCCTCCTTGCCTTGCTCGCCGCCTTCCTGGCTCTGGTTGCCGGCGGACTCAGGCTGCTCCAGGCCGAGCTTCTCCATCATGTCCTGGAAGGCGTCCCGGAGGCGGTCGAGCAGATCGCTGGATTTTTGGTTCCAATCGCCGGCGGTCTCCTGTTCGGCCGATGCGCTCTCCGTCCCAGGCTCGTCGCCGGCCGCTTCATCGCCGCCGGGCTCATTGCCCTGGGCGGCGCCGTCCTTGGCCTGCATGGCCAGTTCGTCGCCGGGCTCGGGGTCGATGGTCAACCCTTCGACTTCGGGCATCTGAAAGGCGTCGCCGGGCCCGGCGGCCTCGGACGGCGGCGTGGGCTTACGCTCGGGAGACTCGCGGCGGGCTGCCTGCTCGGCGCGTTTGCTCAGCGATTGCGGCTCATCCTGGGCGTCGGCCCGGGCCGCCTGTCGCTCCTCTTCCAGTGCGGCGCGCCGCTCCTGATCTTCGGCCAAACCAGGAAACAGAACGTGCTGCAACGGCGGCTCAAACGACAGCTCAGGCTGCATCGCCACCCGGACGCCAAAGAGCAGCAGAGCCAGTCCCAGCAGACCGGCGGCGAATGTGGCGGCTTGCGGCCAAGCGTATGGGAACGCACTGTCCACTTCGTGACCGGTCGCGGCTTGCAGCGCCATCTCGCGCTGGAGTTGCGCCGCGGCCGGCGTCTGCTCGCCGCTGGAGGAAAAGTACCAAGCCGTGGCGATCTGATCCTGCGCGCCCCAACGCTCATCGAGCGCCTGCGCCACGCGGTACGGCTCGGGTCGGCTTTGGCGCCAACGCCAGCCCGCCCAGACGACGCCGCCGAACACGAACACCCACAGCAGCTCCGGCGGGAAACGATCCGTCCCCAACGCCAGCAGCAGCACCGGCCCCGCCAACGCCACCGCCACCGCTCCGCATGCCCATCGCAGGGCGCTGAGCGCAAGCAGGCGCCGCCGGCCGCGGTCCACCGCCGCTTCCAAGGAGCCCGAGATTGGAGGATTCGCGATCATCGAGAATGAACTGACATTATAGTTTCAGTTTCACTCCGAAGCCGGAGCGCCGCTTCGTCCGGCTGTGCGCCGATGCAGAAAACCGGCCCGGACGGCGCGTTGCCGGTCGTCGAGCTCATCGAAGGAAATGATCCGATAGCGCTTGGCGCGGCGTTGCTCGCCACGAAGCTCAACGGTGAGCAAGCGGCCGGCGCGTTCCACAGTGACCTCGGAAGACTTTCCGTCGGTGCGGTCGAGGCGCGCCATGGCGTCATGGGATCCGCCGGTGATGCGTTTGCCGTCGACGCGCAGCAGCCGGTCGCCGCGGCGCACCCCGGCCCCTTCCGCCGCTCCGTCCGACGTCAGCTCGGCCACCATTACCCCTTGGCCGGCGGTGTTGGCCAGCACCAGCCCGGGGTCGACCGCGGTCGTCTCATCGGCGGCCAGGCGGTAGCCCGCGTAGCCCAGATAGCGCGCCCAGTCCACCGGCTCGGCCGAGCGAGCGAGCTCCTCAACAGCCGGTCGCATGTCGGTCCCGGCCGCTTCGGAAGCCAAGCGCACAATCGCATCAAAGTCGTCGAACGGCTCACCCTTCCGGGCGTATTGGCGGTTCAAGCCGCGCATCACGTCATCGAGGCTGGCGCGGTTCCAGGATTCGTGGCGGATCCTCAGGTCCAGCAGGTGGCCGATGATCTCTCCTTGCAGGTAATACGAGACGCTGCGGTCGGCGCGGCCATAGTCGGGATAGCGCTCAAACCACGCCTCGATCCCGGATTCCTCGGCCGACTGCGTGCGCATGGCCGGGCGGCTTTCGTAGTCGTTGATCAGCGTCTCCAGCCGACCGGGCAGACTGTTGGGCGTCTCCAGGCCGGCCAGGATCTGCAAGTACTCGGCATAGGCCGAGGTGACGCCTTCGGAAAACCACAGCATGGTCGTGGCGATCGGCGCGTCGAAGCGGACCGGCTCCATCGACGCCGGGCGGATGCGTTTGACGTTCCAGAGGTGGAAGAGCTCATGCGCGGTTAGCGAGGGCAGCGCGCACTGGCGGCAATTGGCCGGGCCGAAGATGATGGAGCCGTTGCGATACTCCATGCCGCCGCCGTCTTCATCGGAATAGACGTAGACGATGGTGTAGGCCTCAAACGGCAGGCCCTCCATCAGCGTGTCCGCCGCCATCACAAGCCTTCGGATGGTGGTGCGTAGCTCGGCCAGGACCGAGGGGTTGGGAGCGCCGGCGGCGACAATGCGGACGGCGGCGCCGTTGTGCTCAAAGCCAGTCTCCTCGAACGGCGCGAGCAGCACGGGCGTATCGACCAGCCGGTCGTAGCTTTCGGCGCGATAGCCGCCCTCATGCGCTTCCAGAGCCAGGGCCTCGGCGAAATGCTTCGGCTTGTTGGCAAAAGCCAGATACGCCGGCTGATCCCGCTTGGCCACCGGATACAGCAACACTTGGCTGAGGTTCAGGTTGACCTGCGAGGCGTCGGCATAGGCGCCGAAGGGCCCCGGCCGGTCGGCGCGAATCCTGTAGCGGACCGTAACCGTGCGCGCGGCCTGACCGGGGACGCTCCAGCGCGAGGGGCCCGGGCGCCGGACGCCCAGGGGCGTCCCATCCGCGCCAAACGCCTCCACGCGGGTAATGTGTTGCGCGAAGTCGCGGACCTGGTAGGTGGCGCTCCACACCGGCATCTGCCACTCGCAGGCGGCGTCGGCGCAGGTCGCCTCGGCGGAAACCGTCAGCCAACCCGCGGCCGCCTCGCTCAAGTCCACGGTATAACGAGCGGCGGACGCACTCCCGGCAAGCAGGAACAGCAACCCCGCCAGGGAACCCAACCGCCGCCGGCTCGCGAGTTTCAAGACGACTCTTTACTCCGGAAAGATCGACTTGTCGATCCGCGTAATCAGACGCAAAGCGTTCTTGTAGTAGACCTTTTTGAGCACGTCGTCTGGCAGGTCCAGGCCGTAAAGCTGCCAGTGGGCGTGGTAGCGGCGGTAGTAATCGAAATACTCGTCGCGCGTCTCAAACACCCGCCAGTAGTAGGGAAATTCGTCCGGCGCCCAGGAATCCTTGCCGAACAGGATGCGGTCGGAATACTTGATGAAGAAATCGCGGCCCGAGAACGGCACGCGGCCCAGCTCATAGAGCACTGCCGCTATATCCACGTGTACGTTCGAATGATCGTCGAAGAGCTTGCCCAGGCGCTTGAGATTGCCGCCGTGCCAGCCCATGTGAGCCAGGATGAAATTGACCTTGGGGTGCTTGGCGACGAGCCGGTCGCGCTCGGCAACCAAGTCCTCGAAACTGGGCGGCGAGCTCTGCTTGCGCCCGGAGCGCAGCTTCAGCTCCAGCCATTTTTCGTTCTTCGCGTCATGCGGATCCCAGAACGGCGCCGGGTCGGCCACATGGATCAGCACGGGCAGGTTTTCGCGGGCGCAGACCTCAAAGACCTTGTCCATGGCCGGATCGTCCACCGGCATCCGGCGGCCATCGGGATAATTCACGCTCATGCCGTAGTTCTTGAAGAACTTCAGACCGACGGCGCCATTGCGCACATCCTCTTCGAGCCGCTTGGCTGCGTTCGCCGCGAAATCGGGCGAGCCGACATCGCTGAAATCAACGTTCGCGAACACCACAAACCGCTTCGGATGGCGCTTGGGAAAAGCCGCGACGACGCTCTTGAGCCGCTCGCCGGAGCCTCCGCTCAAGTTCACCAGCATCTGCAAATTCAGCGAATCCATCTCGCCAAGCAACTGCGCCAGGCGGGCGTCGTCGTAGGGCCGGTGGTGCGAATGCACGTCAATGACCGGGAACTTGGCCCGCGGGACCAGATGCTCCTCGGTGACCAGCGTGGACTTGGGCTCCCAATCCTCGACCGCCAGCGATTGGGCGTCGAGCAAGCCGCGAAACGGATGGATCAGGGCGGCCGCCAGGACGAACGCTCCATACAGCATAAATTCGTAGCGAATGGGGCGCGGGATGGGCGGCGGCATTACGGCTCAATCTACCATAAGGGACATGGCGAACATTGAGGTCCGGACGGTCAATGCAACCGCTTTTGAGGTGACCGTGACGGCGGCCGCAACGACGACGCATGTGGTCACGGCCGATCCTGCGTACGTAGAGAAGCTGACGGGCGCCGCCGACAAGGCCGCCGAGTTGGTGGAGCGCTCGTTCGGGTTCCTGCTGGAGCGGGAGCCGAACACCAGCATCCTGCGGCGGTTTGATCTGCCGGTGATCGGCAGTTACTTCCCGGAGTATGAGAAGGAGATGCGGCGGGAGTTTGCAGCGTAGGGGCGACCGGAAGGCGACCCAGACCAGTTGAGCCCCGAAAACGTGCGGCTGTGGTCGCGCTTCCGCGCGCCCCTACCCGTAAAGCTCGGACATCTCGCCGGTGCTGTCCGCGAAGCCCTTCGTCTCCACGCCCATCTTGTCCAGCGCCGTCGCAAACAGATTCGCCAGCGGCGTCTCGTCGTTGAACTTGAGGAACCGGCCCGGCTGCAAGCCCATGCCGCGACCGCCGCCCAGTATCAGCGGATAGTTCGAGTTGTTGTGCGTCTGGCTGTTGCTGCTGCCGTAGAAGGCGAGCGTGTTGTCCAGCAGCGTGCCGTCGCCCTCCGGCGTCGAGCGCAGCCGTTCCAGAAAGCGGCCGAATTCCGCCGCCATGTGCCGGTCCCACTGACCGAGCTCCTCGGCGCCGTTGTCCTTGTTCCAATCGTGCGCCAGCTTGTGCAGCGTCCCGGCAAAGCCCAGAAGTTGCGGGAACTTGCCCGCCTTGGAGGAAAAGTCGCCCATGCTGCCGATCTGGTAAGTCGCCACGCGCGTCGAGTCCGTGCGAAACGCCAGATAGATCAGGTCGTAGACGGTCCGCATCAGGTCTTTTGGCGCTTGATCGTCAGCGTCAAGCTGCAACAGCTCGCGGTCGGCATCGGTTAGCTCGGGGCGCGGAATCTCCAGCCAGGTCTGCGAGCGGTCCACGCGCTCCTCGATCTGGCGCACCGATTCGAGGTACTCGTCCAACTTCGCCTGATCCTGCGCGCCCAGGTCGCGGCGCACCTGCTTGGAGTGCTCCAGCACGCGGTCCAACATGCTCGACGCGCTCCGCAGCGAGCGGCGTTCCCGCTCCAAGTCCGAGCCTCCGGCGCCGAACAGCCGGTCAAAGACCGTGCGCGGTGAGTTGATCGCCGGGATCGGGTGGCCGTTTTCCGAGAACGAGAGCGTGCTCGCGCGGGTCGGCTCGCCGACTCCGCCGTCGGTGGAAAGCACCAACGACGAGTAGCGGGTCTGGTGACCGACGGCGGCGGCCATCACTTGGTCCACCGAGACCGTATTGCGCAGAAATCGCTCAGTCAGCCGCGTGCCGGTCAGGAACGTGTCCGCAGTGTCGTGCGCGCCCATGTCGCGGCATTGCGGATGCGACAGTCCCTCAAAAATCGTGATGTCATTGCGTAGCGGCTCCAGGACTTCCAAAGTCTTGGTGAGCTTGTAGTCGCGTTCGCCGCCCTCGGGGAACCAGCGCCACTGAGCATGCTCGGAATCCTTGTCCGGCAGGCTCACGCCATAGGGAAAGTAGAAGGCGCAAAACCGCCGCGGCGCCTCGCCGCCGGATTTCGCCGACGCCATGCAGTCCAGAAACGGCAGGGCGAGCGCCACTCCTGCTCCACGCAAGACGGTTCGGCGGTCGAGACGGCGGTATGGCATGGCTGTGCACCCTTACTTTGTCCGAAACAGGTCGCTCTTGACAACCTCTTGGAGCAAAGTTCTTAACTTCATGTCGTTTTCGAGGAAGCCGGCGGTCAGCCGGTCCACTTCGGGTTGATCGGTAAACTCGAGCGAACGGCCCAGCATGTAGGCCATCAGCTTGGTGACAATGGTGCGGGCGAAGTCATCGCGCCGCGGACCCAAAAGATACCGGCGCAGGTCGTCGACGCCGTCGATGACCGTGCCGTCCGGCAGGGTTTCCCGCGTATCCACCGGCACCACGTCAAACTCCGGCGGGGGCTTCTCGGCCTTGGTTTTCTCGTCCTCGCCGCCCGACGCCTCAGCCTCGTGCCGCGGCTTCATCTTGCGGATCTCGTCGCGCCATTGGCCGATGGCGTCAAAGTGCTCGAAGGCGACGCCCCAGGGGTCGATGTCGCGATGGCACAGGGCGCAGCTCGCTTCCTGCCGATGCACGCGAAGCTGCTCCCGCACCGACAGCCCGGCCAACTCGGGGCTCTCGGCGTCGAGCTCGGGCACGTTGGCGGGAGGCGGAGGCGGAGGATCATCCAAAAGCCGTTTACGGACCCACACGGCCCGCTTGATGGGGTGCGAGTCCTCGCCCGTCGAATTGCCCAGCAGCAGCGAAGCCTGCGTCAGCAGTCCGCCGCGCGGGCTTTCGGCGGCCATCGGCACGCGACGAAACTCCCTGCCCCAGACGCCTTCAACGCCGTAGTGCCGCGCCATCGTCTCGTTGAGCACCAGGTAATCCGAGTCAATCAGATTGCGGGCGCTGTCGTCGCGGCGCAGCAGATCCATGAAGAACTGCCGCGGCTCCTGGTCGATCTGCGCCTTGAGGTGCTCGGTGAAGTTGGGGTGATAGTCCGGGTTGACGGCCACCCGGTCCATCGCTTCCAAGTAGAGCCAGGAGCCCAGAAACTCCTCGGTGAAAGCCCAGGCGCGCTCGTCGTTGAGCATTCGCTCGACCTGGGCTGACAGCCCGGCGTCGCTGAGCAAACCGCCGGAGCGGGCCGCCTCAAACAGCGCCTCGTCGGGCATCGTGCTCCAGAGTGCGTAGGACAGGCGAGAAGCGATTTCCCAAGCGTCCAGCGGGCGCTTGTCCTTGCTGTCGGGCTCCATCAGATAGAGAAACTCGGGGCTGATCAGCACCATCGCCAGCGTTTCCTGGATGCGCTCCTCAAACGCCGGAAAGGCCTCGCGCTGGGAATCGAAGAACTCCACGTAGCGGTCAACGTCAGCCGGCTCGGGCGGCCGACGCCAGGCGCGGGCCATAAACCGTGTCAGGGCCTCGCGCACATAAGCCGGCTCATCGGTTTCACGCAGCTTGGACGGAAACAGGATGCGCGTGTGGCGCTCCGGCGGCCAGGGCGTATCCAGCGGCCCCGTAAAGGTCACCTTGTCAACGCGGATTTTGGGATAGTCCGGCTCTTCGGGATAGTACGACTCCTTCTTGCCGTCCTCCTTCTCCCGTTGCTGCATTTTCGGCCTGGGCGTGCCGTCGTCGTAGACGTTCGTCACGCGCACCACCAGGCCCGGGTACTTGCTCTGCCCGCGCACCGGCAGCGGGTAGCTCTCGATCTGACCAAAGATCTCGTAGGTTTGCGGCTCCTCGGAGGTCAGCTCAAACTCGCCCGCCGTCTTGAACAGGATCTTCGTGTCGGGCCGATAGCCCACCGAAATCCGCATCACCGGCGGTCCCTTGCCCGGCTCGGGGATGGCGGCCGCCGTGACGGTCACACGGAATGCCCCTTCTTCCGGATAGCAGGGATCGATGTGCGCCAGGAAGGCGTCGGTGCGGCTGATGATGTTCTCCGCCGGCTGCTCCGCGCTCAACAGCCACGGCTTGAGGTTCGTCTTGGTGAAGGTGTAGTCGAAAACCTCATCCGGCGCCGGGCCGGTGACGAACATGCGCTCCATACCGCGCCGGGCGGCCTCCAGGTAGGTCTCAAGCTGCGTGGCCGTCATGCGCAGCGCCGCGGCGTTGTTGCGGAAGCCGTCGCGCGACATGCCCTCGGGCGGCACATCGCGTGCGTAGTCCATCTCATAACCGAGCAAGTCGGTCATGGTGTTCTGGTACTCGGTGCGGTTCAAGCGGCGCAGCACGGTGCGTCCGTCGGTGCTGCGCCGCTGGGCTTGCGCCCGGCTCACGGCTTCCTGGAGAGTCGCGATCACGCGATCGCGCAACTCGGGCTCGGGTTGCGGAAAGCCCTTCGGCGGCATGTCGCCGCGCCGTAGCTTGTTCAGGGAGCTGCGCCACAGCTCGGCGTCGCGCCGACGGGCCACCAAGTCAGTCGAAAGCTGGTCGAGGCGGATGTTCGCCTGCTGCACATCCGGGCCATGGCAGGCATAGCAATACCGCTCCAACAGCGGCCGGACTTCGTCGGCGAACCGGCCGTCCTGCTCGGCGGCGCTCGCGGCGACCGAAAGGCAGCAGGCGGCGACAGCGGCTAGGAAGGCGGAACCGAGCTTCATCGAAGGTATCGATATTCTAGCGAACCTTGACGAAGACGGGATTGGAATAGAACCAAAGATCGCGCTGCGCGGCCTCCGTCGTACTGATGTCGAGGTTTTCGGTCACCAGCGAATCGGCCAGCGGGTTGCCGCGGGCGTCGGTTTCGTATTGCGTGTTCGCCGTAAGGTTCGTGCCGCGGATGCGGAAGTACATGTCGCCGTCGGCCTTCAGCTTGTAGGCGGGGGTCTCGTACCAGCCGTCAGAGCCGAGCTTGAGGTCCTTCTCCTGGTACAGGGCCACCACCTTCGCCGTCTCGTTCTTGTCGTTCGAGTAAGCGGGATTGGGCGTCTTGCCGTCGGGCAGGAATTTTGGCGCTTTCTCGCCAACCTCGCCCGCGATCAGTTGCACCGCGCGCACCTTCGGGGAGTCGCCGAGCGCGCTCTTTTCCGGCGAGCGGAAGCGGATCTTGACCCGCGCCGACTTGCCCTTCCCCACCTCCAGCGACGACCCCATGCCGGCCGAGGATTTCCCGGACTCGACTCGGAAGTCCAGCCTGTCAATCAAATCGCCATGGACCGCGAAGGTGTTGCCCGAGCGCAGCGCGCCCGGGATGTCGGCTAGGGTGTAACGACCGTCGCCGTCGGCGTCCTCCACCCACGTCCAGGTCTTGGCGTACTGCCCCGGCCAGAAATCGCCGCCCAGGGAGTGGAAGTCGCTGCTGACGAAGTTCCACCAATTGCGGCCCTCGCCCAGCAACGCGTCCCACAAGCCGCCGACCTCGGCGATATACCAGCCGGCGCCGCCATAGGTGCCGCCGCCGACTGCGCGCTCGCGGTAGCCGCCGCGGCTGGCGCTGCGTTGGTGCCCGGGCAACCCCTCGAACCCAAAAGCAACCGTCGGGCCGGCGTCGTTGAAGTCACGAAAATCGGCGACCGTGTAGGACGACACGCGCTCGGGGTGCGCGAAGACGATCCAGCCATTGTCGGGATGGGTCCGCTGCATCCACTCCACGGCCTCCACCGCTTTGGCGTGGTCGTCTTGGTTAAACTTCTTGCCCGTCCACTGGCCCCCCGGACCGCCGGACGTGTCGTCGCTGCCGCGATCAAACCGATACTCGAATTCGGCGATCGCCAGGGCGTCGTCGGAGACGACGCCCACGCTGCAATGCTCATGGGCGGGCACGTTCCATTCGACGCCGGTGGCGGCGAGGTTTTCGGGGTTTTCCTTGCGAACGCGCTGAATGACGCGCCAGCAGTACTCGCTCAGCGTCTGCCAGCGCCACATCACTTGTACTTGGACCTTCTCTTCCACGCCGTCCTTGGTGACGGTCCGCTCGATGATCTTCTCGTCGCCCTGAATCGGGTTCTCGGGATAGGCTTCGCGGTCGGCCCACAGGCGACCTTCGCTGTCCCTGGCGCTCGCGCCGCCATGCTCGGAGTTGGCCGCCCACGCTAAGCCGTATTCGAACCCCTTGACCAGCACCTGGTCGGTCGGGAACGAGCCGTCGGTAAAGTAGCTGTGCTGGTGGAAATCGCCCGCCATCCAGCGGCCAGGCGAGGAGGCCGGCTTGGTGACGGCCAGACCGGTGAGCGCGGCGACGGCTGCCAGCGTAAGGGAATGGTTGAGATAGCGACGATGCACGATTAGCTCCGGCGAGAGTCTCGATCGTAACAAACGAGAGTTTCGGTTGGGCTACGGAGGCGGGCCGTGAGCCGTGAGCC
>CAYOPA010000145.1:0-11156 GCA_964405625.1 uncultured Bryobacterales bacterium | reverse complement strand
GAGGTGGGCGACCAGCGTCACGTTGATGCCGTCGGGCAGATCAGCGCCCAGCAACGAGATGATGGGATCGGTGGTCGCAGGCGATTGGCCCGCTAGGTAAACCTCGACATCGTACATCCCGGCCGGAACCGTCAGCTCGTCGGTCACCGTGCCGAATTCGAACATCGGCAGCAGCAGGCCGCCGTTTACGTATACGTCCACGGTAGCGTCCGGGACTCCATGCACAACCGAGACGGTAACCTCAGCTTGCGCGCCGCCGGCGCTCAGACCAACCGCCAACAGGGCGGTCAGAAACATTTTCGATACAGCTTTCATTGAAACTCTCCTTGGGTTTGCGCTCTTCTTGCACGACCGTTCAGCCGAGCCGCCCTTAGTTTGCAAACTCTGTTTCTGATCCGTCAAGAATCTGTACAGATTTTGGCGATGCAAAGTGATGGCCCGCGACGGGCGGTTCCGCGCGCCCCGCTTGCACCAGCTTTCCCCGACGATCTACGCTGGAAATCCAAATGGCGAAGACGGCATGGCTTTTCCCCGGACAGGGCTCGCAGTACGCCGGCATGGGCCGGGATGTGGCGGAGGTCTCCGCGGCGGCGCGGCGCGTTTTTGAGCAGGCTGACGAAGCGCTGGGTTTCGCGCTGTCGAAGCTCTGCTTTGAAGGGCCGGAGGAGGATCTCAAGCTCACCGAAAACACGCAGCCCGCAATCCTGACGACCTCGGTGGCCGTGTTGGAGGCGCTGCGCGAGCGCGGGTTGCCGGAAGCGGATTTCGTGGCCGGTCATAGTCTGGGCGAATATTCGGCGCTGGTGGCGGCCGGCGCGCTGGAGTTTACTGACGCCGTCCGACTGGTGCGCAATCGCGGCCGCTACATGCAGGAGGCCGTGCGGCCGGGAGTGGGCGCGATGGCCGCCATCCTGGGCATGACGCCGGACAAGGTGGAGGCCGTCTGCAAGGCCGCCGCCCAGGGGCAGGTGTGCAGCCCGGCGAATATCAACTCGCCGTCGCAGATCGTGATTGCCGGCGACGCCGCGGCCGTCGAGCGGGCCCAGGATATCGCCCGCGAGGCCGGCGCCAAGCGGGTGGTGCCGTTGCAGGTAAGCGCACCCTTCCACTGCGCCCTGATGAGCCCAGCCCAGCAGCGTCTCCGGGCGGATCTGGACGCTATTGAGATCCGCGATCCGCGCATCCCGCTGGTCAACAATTTCGAGGCTGCGGCGGTGTCGGACGCGGCCGCCGTAAAGCGCGGGCTGTACGAGCAGGTCCCCAACCCTGTACGGTGGGAGGAGTCGATGCGGGCGCTGAGCGCCGCCGGCGTCGAAAGATTCGTTGAGATTGGGCCGGGAAAGGTCCTGACCGGTTTGTTGCGCAATATCGATCGGAGTCTCAACGGCGTCGCCGTCGGCGATGCCGAGAGCCTGGAGAAGGCTTTGTCATGAATGTTCCCGCCATTGAACAACGCGTCGCTCTCGTCACCGGCGCCTCCCGGGGCATTGGACGGGCCTGCGCCCTGGCGCTCGCCCGCAGCGGCGTGAAGGTGATCTGCGCCGCTCGATCGGCCGATAAGCTGGCCGCCGCGGCCGCCGAGATCGAGGCGGCCGGCGGACGGGCGGGGGTGGTGGAGCTGGACCTCGGCGATCCGGCGTCGATCGCCAAAGCGGCCAAAGCGGCCGAGGAGCAGGCCGACGGCGTGATCAGCATCCTGGTCAACAACGCCGGGGTGACTCGCGACGGCTTGGCGATGCGGATGTCCGCCGAGGACTGGAACACGGTCTTGCAGACGAATCTGACCGGTGCGTTCTTGCTGACGCAGGCGCTGATGCGGGCGATGATTCGGCAGCGCTGGGGCCGTATCATTAACATCTCGTCGGTGGTGGGGCAGGCGGGCAACCCAGGGCAGGCGAACTACGTGGCCTCCAAGGCGGGCTTGATCGGGCTGACGAAGTCGTTGGCGCTGGAGCTGGCTTCGCGCAATATCACGGTGAACGCGGTGGCGCCTGGCTTTATTGAGACGGCGATGACGACCGCGCTCAGCGACGCCCAGCGCAGCGCCATCCTCGACAAGATTCCGCTGGGCAAGATCGGCGAGCCTGAGGATGTGGCGGCGGCGGTGAGCTACCTGGCGTCGGACGGCGCGGCTTATGTGACCGGCCAGGTGCTGAGTGTGAACGGCGGCATGTACGTCTGAGTCGGGCGATATGGCGACGTCACTCGGCGCCGCCGAACTGTGTGGCTCTGGTTTCGAGGCCGGCGAGCCTGGAGATGGCGAACCGGGGCTCCGGCTCCGCCCCCTCCAACAACAAACGGGCGACATGCTCGCCCAGCGCGGGGCTGAGCTTAAAGCCGTGGCCCGAGCCGCCGCCTACGATCCAGCAGTTGCCGGCTTCCGGGTGACGATCGACGATCAGGTGGCCGTCGGGGCTGTTTTCGTACTGGCAGACGCGCGATTCCAGCAACGGCGCCGGTCCCAGCCGAGGAAACCGCCGCGCCAAGAATTTTCGGGCCGCCGCCACTCCCTCGGGCGATGGCGAGCGGTCGCCCGAGGTCGGATCGATCACCGGACCGCGCACGTCGTCGGCGATCTTCAGGCCGCGGTTGTCGATGCTGGGAAATCCGTAGAAACGCCGCTCCCCGAAATCCATCCAAATCGGCAAATGGTCGGGCTCAAAGCCTAGATGGCCGGACGGGGCGCCGAAAAAATAGACTTCCTGACGGGTCGGCCGGATGGCGGCGCCGATCACTTGCGGAAACAGCTCTCCCAGCCAGGGTCCGCAGGCGAAGACGTAGCCGTCCGCCGTCAGCTTGTTGCCGCCGGCGAGCGCCAGTTCCTGCATGTTCCCGCCGGCTAGCGCGCCAGGACGCACCGCGGCCTGCATGAATCGTCCCCCCTCGCGCTCGATCTGTTGGCAAATGATTTGACAGGCGAGCCGGGCTCGCAAGTAGCCCGCCTCGTGCTCAAAGTACACCTTTTGCACGTCCTTGAGCCGAATTTGCGGGAAGCGGCGGGCGGCTTCCTCCCGAGTGAGCGGGTCGACGCGAAAGCCGAGCTCCCGAGCCAACGGCAGCGCTTCGCGAACATACGAATCATCGCCGGCGAACATCCACAGTGCGCCGATGCGGCGGTAGAGCTCGACGCCCCAACGCTGCTGGTTGTTGCGCCAAAGCTCGATCGAGCGCGCCACCCACTGCGAGTAGATTCTGTCCTGGCCGTAGATGCCGCGCAGCACGCGTGTTTCGCCGCCCGAGCTCGAACGGGAGTTGCCCGGACCCCAGGCGTCGAGCAGTGTGACGCGGGCGCCGCGTCGGAGCAGATGCAGCGCCGTCCAGCAGCCGAAGCCGCCGGCGCCGACCACGGCGATGTGCGGCTTCATGCCAGGCGGCCCGCCTTGATGACGCCGCCCTGCATCACGGCCAGGAAGTTGGAACGGTTCTCCAGCAAACGAATATTGTCGATTACGTCGCCGTCCACGATCAGCAGGTCGGCCAGCTTTCCGGCTTCCACGGTCCCAAATTCGTCCGCCCGGCCCATGATCTCCGCGCCGGTTTTGGTGGCGCACGTCAGGGCTTCAAGCGTCGTGAATCCGACCTCGTTGACGAAAAAAGAAATCTCCTTGGCGTAGGTCCCGTGGGGCGTCCAGGCGAAGCCGAAGTCGCCGCCGAGGCCGATGCGTCCGCCGGCGCGGAGGATGCGTCGGGCGCTCTCGGCGCCGCCGTCGAGCGTCTCCTGGTGGCCGTCGATCACTTTTTGCGACATGCCGAACTTCTTGCCGTTGTTGACCGAGGCCTGCTCGAACCACAGCGCCGGCACGACCGGTACGTCGCGCTCGACGATCAGCTCCAGCGCCTCGTCGTCGACGAAGGTGCCGTGCTCCAGGGTGTCGTACCCGGCGCGCAGGGCGTTCTTAATGCCCTCGGTTGCGCGGCAGTGGCCGGTGACCTTGAGCGAGTGGTTGTGGGCGGTTTGGACGACGGCGCGCATCTCCTCAAAGGTCATCGAGAGAGTGTGGTGGTCGTTGACGTCGGGCGCGGCGGCGTCGCCGGTGGGGTAGGTCTTGACCCACTCGATGCCGTCCTTGACGAGGCGTCGGACGGCGGCGCGGGCTTCGTCCGGCCCGTTGACGATCAGCACCAAACCCTCCATGCCGATCTTGCGGTACTCGGGGTTCCAGTCCATCAGCCCCCCGGCGCCGCAGATCTCGCGCCCCGACGCGGCCAAGCGAGGTCCGGGGATCATGTCTTCTTCGATGGCGCGCTTGAGCCAGACGTCGATGTTGAACAGGCTGCCGCCGCTGCGGGCCGCGGTGTAACCGGATTCGAGCGCCGTTTGGACGTTCTTGACCGCGCGGATGGTGACGTACTCGACGGGAAAGCGGATGTCGAGGTCCTGGAGGTCGCTGACGTTGAAGTAGGTGGCGTGGAAGTGGGCTTCAACCAAACCGGGCAGAATCGTGCCGCCTTGAGCGTCGATGATTGTTGCGTCGGGCGGAACCGCCGGGGCGTCCGCCGCCAGACCGGCATAGGCGATCTTGCCGTCGCGGACGACGACGGCTGCGTCTGGGAGGGGCGCTGCGCCGGTTCCGTCGACGAGCTGACCGTTGCGGATAAGCGTCCAGCCGTGGGCGAGCTTCATGGCCCCGCATGATACCAAGGCACGGGGCGCTATACTTCCGACATATGCGGCCATTGTTGTTCCTATTGATTACCCTGGCCGCCTGCGGCGGCTCGGCGCCTCCGCCCGAGGCGACCGGTCCCGACCGGCTGGCCGATGCCGGGATCTTCTCGCGCGACAATCTGGCGGCATGGTGCATCGTGCCGTTCGACGCCTCCAAGCGGGGGCCGAAGGAGCGCGCGGAGATGTTGGAGCGGCTGGGCCTGAAGGCCGTTGTCTACGACTACCGCGACGAGCACGTCCCGAGCTTTGACGACGAGATCGCCGCCCTGCGCGAGAAGAACATCAAGCTGGCGGGCTGGTGGTGCGGCGGCGTCGATCCGCGCGACCCGCTAGCCGGCAGCGTCGGGCTGGCGCTGGAGACGCTGCGGCGCAATCAGGCTTCGACGGACCTCTGGGTTTTGATCCAGGAGAAGGCTTTGGAGGGGCTGTCGCAGGAAGAAAAGGTCGCTCTGACGGCTGGGGCGATCGATAAGATTGCAGCCGAGGCGGCGACGATCCAGTCGCGGGTGGGAATTTACAACCATGGCGGCTGGTACGGCGAGCCGGAGAATCAGTTGGCCGTGTTGATGGATGTCAAGGCCGACAATGTCGGGCTGGTCTACAATTTCCACCACGGCCACGAGCACTTTGACCGGCTGCCGGGGCTGCTGGAATGGATGGCGCCGCACCTGTTGGCCGTCAACCTGAACGGCATGACGCCGGGGACGGAAAAAATCCTGCCGCTGGGCTCGGGCGAGCGCGACCGGGAGATGCTGGAGATGATTCGGCAGTCCGGCTACAGCGGGCCGATCGGGATTTTGGACCACCGCAATGAGCTGGACGCCGAGGAGTCGCTGAAGGAAAACCTCGACGGCCTGGCGAAGCTGGTTGCAGGCCCGTAGGGGCGGGCGGGAGCCCGCCCAAGCCCGCACGATTTCCAGGCTGCAACTGGTCTTGGGCGGCTTTCCAGCCGCCCCTACGCGAGCTCCAATCCGCGCATGGTCCCTGACGAGGACGCGAATTTGTCCTCCTCGATCCCCATCCGCTGCATCATGCTCACAAACAGGTTCGGCAGCGGATAGTTCCGGTCCTGGCTGAACGCCAGATGTTGGCCGTGCTTGAAGCCGCCTCCGGCCAGGATGACCGGCATGTTGTTGGTGGTGTGCTTGTTGGCGTCGCCAAAATTGCTGCCATACAGCGTCATCGTCCGGTCCAGTAGCGAGCCGCCTTCTTCCTCCGCGCCCTTCAGCTTGGTGAACAGCTCCGCGAGCAGTTGCATGTGGCGGCGGTCGATCGCTTCTAGCTGCGCCAGCTTGCTCTCGTTTTTCCCGTGGTGGGACAGGTTGTGGTAGCCCTCGGTGATCTCGACGCCCTCCACGGCGATGGCCGGCGAGGAGGCGCTGTCGAGATAGAGCGTAACCAGGCGAGTTGAATCGGACTCAAACGCCAGCCGCGCCATGTCGTACATCAGCCGCGTTTTGGCCATGTAGGCGCTGCTGTCGGCGGGGTCGTTGGGTTCGGCGGCGTCGGTTTTCGGCTTGGGACGGCGCTCCCACTCCTGCGCCAGCAGCATCCGGCGTTCGAGCTCGCGCACGCCGGTCACGTACTGGTCCAGCCGCGCCCGGTCGGTGGCGCCGAGATCGCGCTTCAAGCCCCCGGCGTGCTCGGCGACCGAGTCCATGATGCTCTCGCCCAGCTTCAGCCGCTCCACCTGGCGCTCGATCTCTTCCGCGGTGCCTTGCAGAAAGAGCTTGCGGTAGACCGCCGCCGGGCTCTCCTCGCAGGGAATCATCACGCCGGAGCCGGTAAACGACAGGCTGCCCCTGCCGCGGCTGACGTTTACGCCCAGCGTCAGCGAGGAATGGCGCGTCTGCACGCCGATGTGCTCGGCCATCGCCTGATCCAGCGAGATGGAGTTGCGAAAACCGCCGTTGGCCGGGTGGGGCGCGGCCGTCAAGAAGCAGATCTCCGAGGCGTGGCTGCCGTCAACGTCCGGGTGGGAGACGCCGCTGAAGACGGTGAAGTCGTCGCGGTGCTCGGCCAGCTCTTCCAGGTAGGGCGACAGCGCATAGTCGGCGCCCGCTGCTTGCGGAAAAAACTTGTCGCCCAGCAGCCCCAGGTTGTTGCAGACGGCCAACATGCGGCGGGGCGGGCCTTCGGCGTCGCCGGGGGCGGCGAAGGCAGGGCGCATCGCGCTGAGCAGCGGCAACCCCAGGGCCACGCTGGCGCCGCGCAGAAACTCGCGGCGGGGCAGGGCCTTCTTCACGCTGACGAAAGGGCTTTGGCTCTTGTTCATATCGCGCCTACTTGTGGGTGAAAAGCTCGCTCTGGATGATGGCATGGGCGAGGGTGCGCACGCCGTATCCGTTGGGCTGTGCGGAGTCGAGAATGCGCTCGACCTCGGCCCGATCGGCAAAACGCACCGGCGCTCCGGTCGCGTAAACGACAAGCTGCTCGACCAGGTTGCGAGCGATCTGACGGTCGTCGGCCAGCAGCAGCTTCTTGAATTCCCGCACGTCTCGAAAAGCCCGGCCGTCGGCAAGCTCGCCGCTGGCATCAACCGGCTGGCCCAGCCGGAAGGTGAAAACGTGCCCGTTCTTGCCAATCCCTTCCACCGGCTCGCCCTCGTCGGTGGAGCGGTACTCAGTACGGAAGCCGCCGAGGATGTCAAAGCTTTCGAGCGCAAAGCCCGGCGGGTCAATCTTGCGGTGGCAGGCCGCGCAGGACTCGATCGAGCGGTGCTTGTCGAGCTGCTCGCGGATGGTGGTGGCCCCGCGGGTGTCGGGCTCCACGGCCGCCACGCTCGGAGGAGGAGGAGGCGGCGGCTGGCCGAGCAGGCGCTCCATGATCCAGGCGCCGCGAATCACCGGCGACGTGGTCGTGCCGTTGGCGGTGATCTTCAGGATGCTTGCCTGGGTCAGCAGGCCGCCGCGCGGGCTGTCGGCGGGCAGCTTCACCGGCCGCATCGCCACGCCGTCCACCGGCGGCAGGCCGTAGTGGGCCGCCAGGTGGGCGTTGAGGTAGGTGAAGTCCGAATCGATCAGCCGAGCCGCCGGGAGATCGTCGGCAAACAGACGACGGATGAAGAGCTGGGTTTCCTTGCGAGCGGACTCGGTCAGCAGGTCGTCCAGATAGTAGTCCGGGTAGAGCGTCTGGTCGGGCGTGGTGTCGTCGAGCTTGCGCAGGTCGAGCCAGTAGTCCAGGAAGGCGTCGAGGAAGTCGGCCGAGCGCGGGTGGCTGAGCAGCCTGTCGGTTTCAGCTTTCAGGGCTCTAGGCGTCTTCAGCTCGCCGTTGGCGGCCAGCCCGCGCAGGCGCTCGTCCGGAGGCGCATTCCATAGGAAGTACGACAGCCGGGCCGCCAGCGCGTTGTCGTCGAGCACGCCGGGCGCTTCTTCGAGGTACAAGAAGCCGGGCGAGCAGAGCACGGCGGTGTAGCCGGCCAGCATCGCCTCGGCGAAGCCGTTGTTTTCGATGCGGGATTCGATAATGCCGAGGTAACGGGCGACCTCTTCCTCGCGGACGGGACGGCGGTAGGCGCGGTCCATGAAGGCGCGCAGCAGCCGCTCGGCGTCGGCCGGGCCGTTGGGGTTCACGAGCAGGCGGCCGTCGTCGCCGCGCTCGGAGGGCAGGTCGCCGAACAGCCGCCGGTAGCTTTCGACGGCGGCGTCGTGGCTGACCGGGCCGGTGACCTCCATCCAGCGATAGGCGACGGCGGGGATGCCTTCTTTGGTGGCGTGCGGGCTGCCCAGAAAACCGGGCCGTGAGCGGAACAACCGGGCGGCGTCGGGCTTGATCTGCTCGCCGGGCAGCAGCTCGACTTCCATCTCATGCACGGCCGGGTCCGGCGTCACATCAAACGAGCCCAGCAACCGCTGGCCGCCGTCGCTGAGGGCGTAGATCGTGACGGGCTCGACGGTGCGGCCTTTCTCGGTGCGCTCGCGGTCGGGATGCCACCACTCTTCGCGGTCCCGGCTCTTGCCGGGCGGCGCCCAGTAGGTGTGGACCCACAGCGAAAAGGCGTTGAAACGCAGTCGGTAACGGCCGCCCACGGGGGCCTTGAAATCTTCAAAGTGGTACTGGTTGCCGGTATAGGTGCCGTTGGTGACGGCGAAGCCTTCGAGCTCGCGCGCGGCAGGGTCGCTGTCGCCGACGGTCATCGGAGCGGTTTCGGCCAGCACGTCGGGCTGGGCCTCAAAGCCCAGGATCGGGATCGTGGCGCGCTCGGGGTGGTTGTTGAACGGGCTGTAGCGCATGCGGTTGATGAAGCGCCTGTCCTCGCGGACGTAGAGCTTGAGGCTCTGCTCGGGCGCCTGCGAGGCGGCCAGCGCCAGCCGCATCGCCTCGTCCGCCGCGCTCATGTAGCGGGCCATCTGGACGTGGGAGATGTCGAGCGCCTCGCCGGACTTGTTGAACCGCCGCACGATGCCGTCTTCCGGCAATGAATCCTTCAGATCCAGCCACGGCGCCGCCAGCAGATCGCGCAGGGTGTTTTCGTATTCGTAGCGGTTGAGGCGCCGCAAGACCGAGCGGCCGCGCGTGGCGGCGTCAGTCCTCTCCCAGGCGATCAGGGGTTCGCCGACGGAGGCCAGGAAGGCGGATATCTGGTCAGCGTCGAGCTTGCCGACGGCCGGCGGCGGCATCTCGCCGTCGCGGACGCGGTCGTGGATGCGCACCCAGCGCTCGCGGTTGTCGCGGTCTTCGAGGCTCAAGCCCAGCGAGCTCAGGTCCAGACCGCCCTGCGGGTTGTCGGCGCCGTGGCAGGCGACGCAGTTGCGGTCCAGGAAGGCGCGGGTCTCGGCCGGAGGGGCTGAGGGGCCGGAGGCCGCCGCGTAGAGCAGCGAACCCAAGGCGGCGCAGGCGATTCCCTTGAGCCATGAGGACATCGACGCTTAGTTTAGGCGATTTGGCGGGCTCCCATCCTTGCGAATCCCCACTCAATCCGCATAAACTCACTTCCCGTGCAACGATTCCTGTTTCCTCTCATTCTCGGCATCGGGTTGCTGACCCAAGCCGGCGCTCAAGGGCCGGCCCCACAGCCGGGCGGGTTTCCCGTCAACCTGCGCCAAGGCGTCATGGCCGGAGAGGCCGGCGATACCAGCGTCATCCTGCAATCTCGGCTGACCTCGTCGAATCCGTTTCAGAACATGGCCTGGGAGGGCGTGCGCGGCGTGGAAGGCTGGGCGCGGTTCGAGATCGCCGCCGACGCCGGATTCGAGCGGGCGTTCTTCACGGAGTGGCTGGAGGCTTCGCCTCAAAGGGACTTCATCGTCAAGACCCGCGTCACCCAACTGCAACCGGCCACGCGTTACCACTACCGGCTGCACTTCGGGCCGACCAAGGAGAACCAGCGCGTCTCCGAGCCGGCGACGTTTCGCACGCTGGCCGGCGCGACCGGCGCGGACGCCTACTCGATGGCGATCGTGACGGGGATGAACTACTCGTTCTTCCACCACACCGGCGGCGGCGGGCTGCCGCCGTATTCCGGGCCGGACAAGGAGCTCGGCTACCCGTCGCTGAAGGCGATTGCCGATCTCAATCCGGATTTCTTCATCGGCACCGGCGATAACGTCTATTACGATCACCCCGGCCACCGCGGCCGCGCCCAGACGCCGCACGAGATGCGCAAGAAGCACCACGAGCAGTACTCGCAGCCGCGTTTTCACGACCTGTTTCGCCAGACCGCGACGTATTGGATGAAGGACGACCACGACCACCGCTTCGATGATTCCGACGCCGTCAACTCGGTCCGCATCCGGGTTTCCAAGGAGGTTGCGTATTACCCGAAGACGAACGTCCACGAGGGCGAGTCCGGCTCGGGGTTCCTGCCGACCCATGAGCAAGGCATTGCGATGTTTCTGGAGCAGATGCCGGTCGTCGATCCACGCGACCGCAACCCGGTCAGCTACCGCACGCACCGCGTCAGCCGGGATTTGCAGCTCTGGTTCGTGGAAGGGCGCGACTACCGCGATCCGAACGACATGCCCGACGGCCCGCACAAGAGCATCTGGGGCGCCGAGCAGAAGGCGTGGCTGAAGCAGACGTTGCTGGACAGCGATGCGCGGTTCAAGGTGCTGGTGTCGCCGACGCCGATGGTCGGGCCGGATGACAACTTCAAGCGTGACAACCACGTCAACATGGACGGGTTCCGGCACGAGGGCGACGAGTTTTTCGAATGGCTTCAAGCGAACGGCTTCGGGACGGATGAATTTTTCATCGTCTGCGGCGACCGGCACTGGCAGTATCACGCGATTCATCCCAGCGGCTACGAGGAGTTTTCGACCGGGGCCCTGGTGGACCAGAACTCGCGGCGGGGAATTCGACCGGGCGCGGCCAACGGAACTGATCCCGAGGGCAAGATTACGCACATTTACCAGTACGACGAGCCCACGGGAGGGTTTGTGCTGGCGAGGGTTGAGCCCGCGGGGGAAGGCGCGACGTTGACGTTTCGGTTCCATGACGATGAGGGCAAGCTGTTGCATTCGGCGGTGAAGCAGGGCCGGTGAAGGGAAGG
>CAYOPA010000144.1:0-11206 GCA_964405625.1 uncultured Bryobacterales bacterium | reverse complement strand
TCGCGTCACTTTCCACGACCGATATTACCCAGCTCAGTCAAGACGAGTTAGCTGAAGTCGCCCAGAGGTTGCGAGTCAAAGCGTTAGTCGGCGGCTCATACGCCGTACTGGCAACCAACGTGACTTTCGCCATCGTGGTCCTGGACACAGCGACAGGCAACATTGTCGCCGGCTTCTCCGAGTCAGCGCCGCTCGGCACGGAGGTCAGCGAGTTGTTGGCCACCCCCGCCCGACCGGCCGCGGACGGCATCGGCAAAGGCCGCTGAGCCCGAGCCGAGACCCCCTGAAGCAATTGTGGCGCCCGTGGCGCCCCAAGCTCCGGCCACTCCGATCCAGGAATCGCTGGCGCGGTCCGTCCCTCGCACCGGAACCTTGGTCTGGTCGGGGAAAATCAACAAGGGGGCCATCGTGGTTGTGCAGGGTTCCTCGGCTTCGTTCGGGGATGTCAGCGGGGAGTTGCCCGGCGTCCCGGTGACCCTGAGGTTCCCAGAAGGAAACTTCATCCTGGACACGCCACCCAGCGCAGCGACCGGATGGCGGACTTTCCGACTGAGGTCGGTCGCCGGCGGGAAGTTGACGATCGCAGTTCGCTGGACCGAAAATGTCCCGTAGAGGCGGCTGACCGACTGCAACGTGGCGCACGATCCCGCCCCAACTGGCGGTTGGGCGTCCCGCCGGTCAACCCGACCCGTCTCTTCGGTAAAATTCTGTTGATGAGGCTTGTTGTGATTTGCGGCCTGCTGGCCCCTGCGCTGTTGTCGGCGCAGTTGATTCGTCAGCCGCCGGTCGCTTCGCTGGCCTTGCGGGCTGAGGCCCCGGAAGCGAAGGTACGGCCTCTGGAGCCCATTCAGATTCAGGCGCTGGTCTACAGCGAGATCGAAGGCGAGGCTCAACCGGTGCGCGTGCAGCGGGACGGCGCGGCCTGGAGCCTGCCCTCCGGCCATGGTTGGCTTTCCAAACCGTTCCGCTATCAGGGCGAGGAGGGCGAGGCGTTCCACATCCCGGCGGGCAACGGGCTGCGCTCCATCATCTTCCGCGAGGCCGCCGCGCGCTTCGTTTTGCAAGACGCGGTCCTCTATACCGCGCCGGCCAAAGAGGGGGTCTACACCATCGAGGCGACGCTCGAGGGCAAGACCGCGACCCTCGACATCACCGTCACGGCCGAGGCGCCCCCACGAGTCCCCGTCGAGCAGACCGTATTTCGCTTCGAGCCGCCGGAGACCGACCCGTATCACCCGCTGGTCGCCTATTGGGCGCCGTTCGTCGCGCAGGAGACGTGGTTCCAGCCCAAATCCGACTACATCGCCCGCTTCGACCTCGACGGCGACTGGGCCGGCGACAACAACTGGGAGAACGCAGAGATCGGCTCCTCGCAAGCCTACGTCTACTACTCAGTGATGGAGACGCCGACGCACTGGTTCCTGATTTACAACATCTTTCACCCGCGCGATTATTCCGACAAGTGCGTCTTGGGAACCTGCCACGAGAACGACAACGAGGGTCTGATCCTGACCGTGCGCAAGGACGGTTCCGAGCGCGGCCGTCTGGAAGCGATGGAGACCCTGGCGCACAACAACATCTACTCGCATGTCGCCGACGGTTCCGGCATCCGCAACGGGGCGCACACCATTGACGGCCGCATCGAGCTCGTCGACAACCGCCGCCCGGTGGTCTTCATCGAAGCCGGCGGGCACGGGGTCTATGGCAGCTCGGGGTCGCATTCGCGCTACGTGGTCGGTGAGGACCGCTTTACCGCCGGGACCGGTGTGACCTACATCTACAAGGGCCTCGCCGAGAGGCCCCGCCATCCCGACGACCGCCGCGTGGGCTACGATCTGCTTCCGATCTGGGACCACTGGTGGCTCCGCGCGCACGAGGGGCCGGGCCGCGAGGAGCGCACGTTCGACTCCTACTTCCGCTACGTCCCGCGCGGCGATCGGCCGCGCTCAGCGCACGTGGAGCTCGCCGGCGCGTTCTTTGGCGTCTCGGAGGCCGAGAACAAGGCCAAGCCGTTCTGGGGCTGGCACGACGTCCTCACGCGGCGCCGGAGCTTGCTGGCGACGGGCCAGTGGGGCCTGGACCCGGCCTATGCGGTGACGGTGAATCTGAGCTTCCCCGAGCCGGTTTCGACCGAGTACCTGTTCAACCCCTACCTGGGGGTTTTCGGCGGGGCGTCCGCCCCTGGCGAAACCGGCCAATAGAGGGCTTCCCCGGAAGCCCCACAATCCGCTATCTTACGGCTAGTAGCCCCGCGGAAATTCCGACTGACACACCAACCCGCCCGACGGGGACCGCGGCGGCTTATCCGCGAGCCCGGCAGGTCCCCGCCCACTGCAGCACAGTCCGGAGGCAAAAATAGATGGCGGCGCCGATTTGGACGATCGTCGAGGGAGAGGGCCCGCTCGTCGCGACGGCCATCCATGACGGACACGCAGTCCGCCCGCAGGCGCTGGAGCGCATGGCTCTTTCCGACGCCGAGCGCTTGCGCGAAGAAGATCCCTACACGGGAGAATGGACCGTCATCGCGCCGACGCGCGTGATCGGGTTGCATTCGCGCTTCGAGGTCGATCTCAACCGCATCAGGAAGATCGCGGTCTACGTGCGCCCTGAAGACGCCTGGGGGTTGCAGGTCTGGAATGAACCGCCGCCGCGGAAGATCGTGCGAGGCTCCAGGGCCGCCTACGACGCGTTCTACAGGGCCATGGAAGAGTTGCTGTGGCGCATCGAGCAGCGCCACGGCCGTTTTGTGGTCTATGACCTGCACACCTATAATCATCGGCGGGACGGTCCCGACGGGCCTCCGGCCGATCCTGAGCTGAATCCGCAAGTGAATTTGGGCACGGGAACGCTGGACAGGGAACGCTGGGGCGGCCTCGCCGACCGGTTTATGCAGGACCTGCGCGCTTTCGATTTTCCCGGCGGCGCGCTCGACGTGCGGGAGAACGTGCGCTTTCGCGGCGGCCGGCTGGCACGCTGGATTCACGAGACGTTCCCCGAGACCGGCTGCGCGCTGGCGATCGAATTCAAGAAGTTCTTCATGGACGAGTGGACCGGCGAGGTGGACCGCACGCTGCACGGCGCGATTCTGGAAGCCCTGCGCTCGACCACGCCCGGGGTGCTGGAAGAGCTGGCAAAAGCCGGGCGCTCGTCATGACCCGAAATCCGCCGCAGGCCGCCGCCACGAACGCGCGCACGCAGCGCGCCAAGCCCGTGCGTTCGCTGCGTGCGGAGACGATCCAGCGTATCAGCGACCTGATCCGCGAGAACGCGACAGTCGATCGCTCCATGCCCGGCTGGGGCAAGCTCCACATCGATCGGCAGTTGCCGTTCCTGTTTGTCTACCGCCGTCCGCGCGACATCCAGGACCCCGGAACCGAGCGGCTGGTGGTGGGCGAAGCTTCCTACCTGACGGCCCCGCCCGACCGGGGCGTGCAAAAGAGCGTCAAGGCGCTCGCCGCGGAGATCGCCCGGCTGGGGGTGGAGATATTTGGCGGCTTCCTGATTGTGGAGGTCTGGTCGGGCGACAGAGCCCCCGGACCGGGTTCGATCCGGGCAGATTTTCGCATTTACAACTCCGGCCTGGACGAGCTCCAGACCACGGTGGCGGCTTTTGCCGAGGAGCTCCAGTCGATCCGGATTCACCGCCGCCGCCGGTTCGTGGAGGTGATTGACAGCCGCCGCTTGGGACCGCCGGGCCGCTCGCCGCTGATTTCACCACGCATTCCGGGCGTGTACACGATCGGCATTGAGGCGCTGCCTGTCTATCGCGCGGGTCCGGACGGGCCTGTCTATCCGTTGCTGCTTCGCGAGCTGCACCGAGGGATATCAGTGGCCTTCAAAAAGGCCACGTTCCATTTCGCGCGGGCGCTGACGACGCACCGGCCAAAGCACTTTCACGCCCTTGGGCGGCGTATATTCGTCAAGGCCGTCTGGGAGGTCGACCGACAGCTCGCTGAGGTCGGCGACTCGTTCGATTTCCTCCTAGCGGTCAGCCCAGTCAACGCCAAGCAAGCGTTTGCGTCCTTCAAGAAAGGCGGCTGCGAGAAGGCGCCCCGCTTTCGCTATCCCAACCTGGGGATTTCGCCGACCCTGCTCAAGCGCAAGCTCTTCGCGATCCCGGTGGAGCGCATTGAAGACCCCGAGGTCGCCTACATTTTGCGGCAGAAGCAGGACGAGCTCGACCGCCAGCTCACGGGCCTGGGCGATCGCGGCACGTTTCGCTTCGTGCATGAGAGCGTGCAGATTTTCGGCGGCGCCGAGCCCGAGCTGGTCAAGCTCGCCCAAACGATCCTGGCGCGCCAAGGCGAGCGATCCGAAGACCGCGCCCTGGGCGGCAGCGTGGACGCGGAAGGCTTCGCGGCGCGCGCTCACGTGGAGCTCAGCCGCTACAAGCAGGCCTACCCCAAGGTCGATTCCACCGTATTCATCCGCGACGACATCAACTCGCTGATGGTCTCGCGGGGAAACCTGCTGATTCCGCGCGAGCTGAAGGTTCCGGCATTCCGGGTGGAAGCGCTGATTCAGCATGAAGTGGGCACCCACGTGCTTACCTACTTCAACGGCAAGGCACAGCCGTTCCAGCAGTTCTACCTGGGGTTGGCCGGCTACGACGGGTTGCAGGAAGGCATCGCCGTGCTGGCCGAATACTTGGTCGGAGGCCTGACTCCGGCGCGGCTGCGGCTGTTGGCCGCCCGCGTGGCGGCCGTGCGCGCCATGCTGGACGGGGCGAGCTTCGTGGATGTGTTTCGGACTCTGACGCGTCAGTATGGATTCTCCGAATCCACAGCCTTCACGATCGCCACGAGGGTGTTTCGAGGAGGAGGGCTGACCAAGGACGCGGCCTATTTGAGGGGGCTGGTGGAGGTGCTCAAGCACCTCCGCGGCGGCGGCGCGATCGAGCCCCTGCTGGTGGGGAAGTATGGTTCCGATCACTTGACGGTGGTGCAAGAGCTGCTGCGGAGAAAGGCGCTTCGGCCGCCTCCGCTCAAACCGAGCTATCTACGGGACCCCGAAGCTTTAAAGCGTCTGGACGCCGTCGTGCGCGGCGCGACGGTGCTTGATTTGATTCCAAGGAGAGAATGGTAATGAGAGTTGGACTGATGGTAAACGAGGTGCTGACCGAGAAGAGCGGATATACCACCGTTCGGCTCGCGATGCAGCTCATCAACTCCGGGCACGAAGCTTGGTTGATCGGCGCCGAGGATTTCGTGTATGACACCGACGAGAAGATCCACGCTCACGCGCGGTCGGTCTCGAAGAAGAGCTACAAGAGCTCGGAGGTCTTCCTCGAAGAGCTCCAAGGAAACAAGGCCCGACTGGAGCGGATTACCGTTGACGACTTGGACATCCTACTCCTGCGCAGCGATCCTTCGCAGGACGCCGTGCGGCGCCCTTGGGCGCAAAACGCGGGCATCATCTTCGGCCGGGTGGCCATGCGGCACGGCGTGATCGTGCTGAATGATCCCAACGGGCTATCCAAGGCCCAGAACAAGATGTACTTCCAGCTTTTCCCGGAAAGCGTCCGGCCGAGGACCTTAATCAGCCGGGACCGCGAGGAGCTCAAGCGCTTTATTAAAGACGAAGGCGGTTGCGCGGTATTAAAGCCGCTGCAAGGATCGGGCGGAGCCGGGGTATTCCTGGTCCGGCCGGGAGACGGCTCCAATGTCAATCAGATGATCGAGTCGCTGACCCGCGACGGTTATGTGATTGCGCAGGAGTATTTAACCGCCGCTGAAGAAGGCGACACGCGGCTATTTATGATGAACGGGCGGCCCTATCGCTATCGCGGCAAGTACGCCGCTTTCCGCAGAATCCGCTCGGGCGAGGATATGCGCAGCAATGTGCATGCCGGCGGCAAGCTGCGCGAGGCTGAGATTACCGATGAGCATCTGCATATCGCCGAGATCGTGCGGCCGAAGTTGGTGCAGGACGGGATGTTTCTGGTGGGGCTCGATATTGTCGGCAATAAGTTGATGGAGATTAACGTGTTCAGTCCCGGCGGCCTGGGCAGCGCGCAGAAGTTTGAGAAAGTCGCCTTCGCCAAAGGCGTGGTGGAAGCGCTGGAGCGCAAAGTCGGCTACATGAAACATTACAGCCGCAACTTCGACAACGTGGAGATGTCCACGCTGTAGGGGCGCGGCCTTCGGGCCGTCCCTACTTCTGATTCTCCATCCAGCTATCCCAGGAGTGTGTTCGGCGCCCGGTATAACGATAGGTTTCAAACACCTCCGGGCGGCCCAGCGCGCGCGGGTCGCCCTCGGCTTCCAGCATTTTCTGCATCTGCTCGCGCATGGCGACCTTGCGCTGGAATAGCTCCGGCGCATCGGCCAGGTTCTTCACGCAGGCCGGATCTTCGGTGACGTGATAGAGCTCCTCGGCTGGACGCTTGCCGAAGCTCAGGCGATACCACTCGTCGTAGCTGCGCAAGATCTGGCTCTTGGCCGGGGAGTCGTCGACATTGCGGTAGCCGGTCTCGGGATTGCCCGCCGGCCAGGCGTCGGGCTGGTAGTTGCGGATATAGAGGAAATCCTCGGTGCGGATGGCGCGCACCGGGTAGCCGGCGTCGTTCGGGCGGCCCAGGTCGTGCCGCTCCTTGCCGATTAACATGCGGTTGCGCGAAACGTCCACAGTCCCGGATTTGTTGGACTTGAGCACGTCCAGGAAGCTCTTGCCCGTCACCGTGTCGGGGATCTCCACCCCGGCCAGTTCCAGGAACGTCGGCATGAAGTCGCGGACGTTGATGAAGTCGTCGACCTTGCGGCCGCCTTGCATACCGCCCCAGCGCACGGCCAGCGGCAGATGGAAGCCGTACTCATAAATCTGGCCCTTGACGCGCGGGAAGGGCATGCCGTGATCGGATGTCATTACCACCAGCGTGTTGTCGAGCTCGCCGAGCTCTTCCAGCTTGTTGAGCGCGCGGGCGACGTGGGCGTCAAAGTGCTCCACTTCGACCGAGTAGTCCGACATGTCGCGCTTGATCGTCTCGTCGTTCTGGGGATAGAACTCCGGGACTTCGACCTTGCGCCAGTCCTTGCCGGCCTTCTCGCCGGCGCCGTCCTCGTAGGCGCGATGCGGCTCGTTGCCTCCCAACCAGAAGCTGAACGGGGCGCCGGAGGGTCGCTTGGAGAGGAAGTCGTCAAAGTTCGCGGCGTAGTCGGTATTGCCGATGAAGCGGTACGGCGGCTGGGTCTTGATCGAGGAGTACTCCGGCCCGGCGGGGTTGCGCGTGAATCCGCCAGCCTGGAAATCGCCCGGCCCCCAGCCCTTGCCGGTGTAGCCGACATGGTAGCCGGCCTCTTCGAGCACGTCGGGAAAAACCGCCCACTTGTGCGGAAAGACGCCGAAGTGGTTGGTGGCCTCTTCCAGTTGCCAAGTGTTGCGCCCGGTCACGATCGACGCGCGGCAGGGAGCGCACTTGGGGTTGGACGTAAATGCGTTGGTGAACAGGACCCCTTCGCGGGCGATGCGGTCAAAGGCGGGCGTGCGCACCCAGTCCCCAGCCCCGTAGGCGCCGGCGTGCGGCCAACCCCAGTCGTCGGCGATGCAAAACAGGATGTTCGGTCGACGTTGCTGGGCCTGGAGCGGGAGCGCGGCGGCTGCCAGCGAGGAGAGCAGGATATGGCGGCGTGTGAGCTTCATCGGCCCACTATGATACCGGGATCGCCCGACCGAGGGCTCAGGTTGGATCTTCGAACAAGGCTTCAGGGCCAATGCTGAGACCGAACTCAGAGTTTCAGGCCCGACCCGGAGGCGCAGCTCAGGAAACGGCGCCAGCGGAGGCTCTGCCGCAGCTCAGCCGGGAGCACGACTGTGCCCATATCGCGCCCAACCGGGCACAACCAAGACCCCGCAGGGGCCGCCGCAAGCCGTTGAAAACGGACCGACGGTAGCCCTGGGGGGCCATGTCGCCCCTACGCGCAATCCGCTGGCTCGAATCCAGCAGGGCCCGCCAATGCAACCCGTCAGTCGCCGGAGCCACGGTCAGCGTCGCGCCGAGCGCGTTCGCTGAGGCCGCCGTGATCACGACGGTCGTGGTGGCCGCGACCGGGCTTGCGTGGAAACGGAAGAACGCGCGGGTCTCGCCCTCGGGGATCGTCATGCTCGCGGCTACCGTGACTGCTTCCCCACTTGAGGAGAGCAGCACACGCACGCCGCCCGCCGGCGCCGGCGCCGCCAGCGTGACCAGACCGTTGCCGGACTGGCCGCCGATCACCGGGTTCGGCAGCACGTCCAGGTTCGTGATGCCGGCCAGCGAGCCCGCCGGGCCGTCGGGGTCGATGACAAGCTGGCGGCGGACTTGGTTCGGCCCGCTCGCGGTCATCGTCACGGTCCTGGGCGTCTGCGCGGGCGTGGTCGCGATCGGAAATTCAACGGCCGTCCCGCCCGCCGGGATTTCGACCGACTCAGGCGCGGAGGCCGCCGCGCGGTCGCCGCTGTTGATGCGAACGACTTGACCGCCGGCGCCCGCCGGGCCGCTGAGCGTGATCCGGCCCGTCGCTGCGTCCCCCGCCCGGACCGGGTTCGGCGTAATCGCAAAATCGAGGATCAGGGGTCCGCCGGCCGGCAGGACGGTCAGCGCCGCACTGGCCGTGGAATCGCCCTCCGCGGCGGTCAGCGAGATTTCGCGAAGCCGGTCAACCTGGCTGGTCGGGATCAGAAACGCGGCCCGCGTCCGGCCTTCGGGCACGGTCGCCGCGCTTGCGGTTCGCGCCACGCCTGGGCTGGAGGAGCTCAAGCGGACTGTCGCGCCGCCAGGACCGGCCGGAGCGCCCAACGTCACCACGCCCAGCGCCGTTTCGCCGCCCACGACGGTAGCCGGCTGGATCTTCAGCGTTAGGCCGGAGCCGGCCGGCAGAACCGTCACGTTCGCAAAAACCTCCGCCGTCCCCGACGTGGCGACGATGCGCGCTGCTGTCGCCTCCTCCACGGCGGGCAGGACAATCTCGAACGAGGCGACCGTGCGACCGGCCGGGACGACGACGCCGGACGGCATCTCCGCCGAGAAACCATCGGACCGCAAGGCGATCGTCGCGTCAAAGTCCGCCGGGCAGGTCAGACGAACCGTTGCGGTCAAGACCTGGCTCGCGACGCCGTGGCGTGGCGCGACCGTGAGCAGGCCCGGCTGTCCGCACGCCGCGCCGGGTTCGAGCGCGAATCGGTCAAGTCCGCGGACGCGCCCGTTTGCCGAATCCGCCAAGAAGAGCTCGCCCGCGGCGTTCGCCACGACGCCGGCCGGGGAGTCCAGCCGCGCCTCCAGCGCCGTGCCGCCGTCGCCGCCAAAACCGGGTTCGCCCGAGCCGGCGATGGGCTCGACGGTGCAATCCGAACCGAGCGCGTGGAGGCGGTGGTTCGATGTGTCGGCGATCAAGAGTCGGCCGAGCGGATCGATGCTCAGGCTGACCGAGGAGCCAAGCTCACCCGCTCCGGCAAGCGTCCGGATCGCGCCGTCGCGGGAAACGCGCCGCACGCGGGAGTTTCCGGCGTCGGCGATATAGAGCGTGCCATCTTCGCCAACGGCCACTGACGTGGGCGAGCGCATCTGGGCGAGCCGAGCGGGGCCGTTGTCGCCGCTGAATCCCTGTTCGCCGGAACCCGCCAGCCGCGAGATCCATCCGTCGGACGTGACGCGCCGAACCGCATGGCTGCCCGTATCGGCGATGATCACGTTCGCCAGCGCGTCGACGGCCACCGACCTCGGCGACGAGAGCCGTGCCTGGACCGCCGGCCCGCCGTCGCCCGACGAACCGGGCAGGCCCGTGCCGGCAAAGGTCGAAATGGCGCCGGAGGGGCTCACGCGGCGAATCTTGTGGTTGCCGCGGTCGGCGATGAACAGGTCGCCGGACGGGCCCACGGCGACGCCGGCGGGGCTGTTCAGGCTCGCCGCGACCGCCGGGCCGTCGTCGCCGGACGAGCCGGGCTCGCCCTTGCCGGCGACGGTTGAGATGCGGCCGGCCAAATCGACCCGGCGGACGACGTGGTTGGCTTCGTCGGCAATGTAAAGGTTGCCGTGGCGGTCCACCGCGACGCCCGCCGGCGCCTGCAATCGAGCTTCGAGCGCGGGGCCGTCTTCGTCGGACGCGCCCGCACCCGCGACCGTCCCGATCGAGTACGGGACGCGGCTTGCATCGAGCAACTCCCGCGGCGCGAGCCGGACCGATACCGCGTTCGATTCCGCGCCGTCGGCTCGCAGCAGGATGGTCGCGACGCCGAGGCCTTCGAGCTTCGGCGTCAGCACGACGTTGATCTGATCCAAGCCGAAGAAAGCAGGCGCGGGGCCCACAAATTCGACTTGGAGCGGCGACTGTCGGCCCGAGGAATCGACCAGGAGCGCCTCGACGGCGTCCGCGTTGCGAAGGCCCGTGCCGAAAATGCTCAATCGGGTGCTCTTGTCGTCCCCTGGGGTTGAGGGCGTGACGCTGGCGAAGGGCTCGCGCTCGAAGGTGATTCCGTTGAGGATCGCGCCGACGTCCGGCCGGAGGCAGTCCGCTGAAAACATCCCGGGAGCGACGGTCGAAACGGCGATCGACCCCGTCGCCGTCGAGCCGGTGCGGGTGTTGCGTACCTCGACCGCGGAGCTTCCGATGGGAGTATCGGGCGGTAGCCAGAAGTTGATCTGGCTGGGCGAGACAAAGATCAGACCGGCGGGACGACCGGCGATCCGGACGCTGACGCTGTCGAGCTCCAACGGCAGTTGTCCGCCCGGCGCGAGCGCGCCCGGTGCGACTCGATCCGTCAAATTCGTCCCGAATAGGCTGGCAAGCGAGTCGGGCGCGACGACGTTGCCAAAGCCCGCGGCGGAGACGACGGCGACCGGCGCCTGTGCCGCCGCTTGGCCGGCGAGGACGACAGCGAGCCAAAAGACCAGCGAAAGCGAGGACATGGCGCCGCGAGACAGGCGGCGAACGGGAGACTTCCGAGCGTGAGGGATGGCCGACATACGTCTCTCTAGGGTAGGGCGCCTTAGGGTTTTCCCCGGTTTTCATTTCCCACATTTCCCATTTCCCGAGCAAAGCGGGCGATCAACTCGCGGTAGCGCGACGCCTGCGCCGCCAAGCGGCGCTCGTTCAGCGCTTCGGCCAACTCTGCTCGCGTCGGCGGCAGGAAAACCCGCGGTCGCGGTAGGGACGCCGATCGCTCGACGCCCCCCGCATAGATCCGTACGTGCGGCGTTACCGCATACGGCTCCTACCTCGGATGCATGGCGTCA
>CAYOPA010000143.1:0-11215 GCA_964405625.1 uncultured Bryobacterales bacterium | reverse complement strand
CAGTCCAACTGGCCGGCGCCGGCCGGCTCCCCGCTGGCTCACCATCGGCCGCCGTTGGAGGGGCGCCGTCAGGACCTGAAGTTCACGCTGCACCGCAAGCTGCTCGACAAGATCAACCTTGATGCGCTGGCTTCGATTGAGACCCAGACGTTGCGCGCCGAGGTGCGCGACGCGCTTTCGCAGCTCATCGACCAGGAGCAAACCCTGCTCAGCGCGGTCGAGCGCAATCAGATCGTCGGCGAGGTTCTCGACGAGGTTTTTGGGCTGGGGCCGCTGGAGCCGCTGCTGCAGGAGCCATCGGTCTCCGACATCCTCGTCAACGGCCACAACCAGGTCTATATCGAGCGCCAGGGCAAGCTGGAGCTCTCCAGCGTCACCTTCAAGGACAACAGCCACCTGATGCGGATCATCGACAAGATCGTCAGCCAGGTGGGCCGGCGCGTCGATGAGTCCTCGCCGATGGTGGACGCCCGGCTGCCGGACGGCTCGCGCGTCAACGCCATCATCCCGCCGTTGTCGGTGGACGGGCCGCTGCTGTCGATCCGGCGTTTCGGCACGGACAAGCTGATGCCGGCCGATCTGGTCGAAAAGCAGTCGATGACGCACGCGATGCTGCAACTGCTGGAAGCCTGCGTCAAGACGCGGTTGAACATCATCGTCGCCGGGGGCACCGGGTCGGGCAAAACGACGATGCTCAACGGGCTGTCGGCCTTCATCTCGCCCAAGGAGCGCATCGTCACCATTGAAGACGCGGCCGAGCTCCAACTCAAGCAGCCCCATCTGGCCCGGTTGGAGACCCGCCCGCCCAACATGGAGGGCGGCGGCGCGATCCGGCAGCGCGAGCTGCTGGTGAACGCCTTGCGCATGCGTCCGGACCGGATCGTCGTCGGCGAGTGCCGCGGCGAGGAGGCGCTGGACATGTTACAGGCCATGAACACGGGCCACGACGGCTCGCTGACCACCATCCACGCGAACTCGCCGCGCGACGTGATCATGCGTTTGGAGGTGATGGTCACCATGGCGAGCTCGAACCTGAGCCTGCCCTCGATTCGGCAACAGATCTCCTCGGCCGTGGACGTGATCGTGCAGACGGCGCGGTTGAGCGACGGTTCCCGCCGGGTGATGTCGATCACCGAGGTCGGCGGATTGGAAGGCGACACGGTCACCTTGCAAGACCTGTTTGTGTTTGAGAAACGCGGGCTGACCCAAAGCGGCAAGGTGCGAGGGCGCTTCGCCGCCACCGGCATTCGCCCGCGGTTCTACGAAAAGATGCTGGCGATGGGCAACACGCTGGGGCCGGAGGTGTTTGATTCCGTGCTCGAGGTGGGAGAAGACTGATGCTGCTCGTCGCCGTCTTTGTCGTGACCCTGGCGGTCACGGGCCTGACCTGGATGCTGGTTCAGCGCACGATGCGCGACCGCGACGCGGCCCGCACCCGCGACCGGGTCGCCGGCCGCGAGCGGAACATTCCGGACGCCGGAGCCAAGAAGGCGCCTGAGAAGACGCTCTTCCAAGGAGATGGAACGCGGGAGAAGCCGTGGTTGGAGTGGGCGCTGTCGAAGCTCAACGTCGACCAGGCGCTGAGCTCGCTCATCGAACAGGCGGGCGTGCGCTGGACCTCCGGCCAGGTGGTGTTGAGCTGTCTGCTCAGCGCGCTGGTGACCTTCAATCTGTGCTGGTATCTGGCGCCGCCGCAGATCCGAGAAGTCGCCTTCTTGATCGCGTCGGCGGCGGCCGCGGTTCCGATCCTCTATTTGCGCCGGGCGCGGTCGAACCGCACCTGGGCTTTCGAGGCGCAGTTCCCGGACGCTTTGCAGTTTATCTCGCGGGCGATGCGGGCCGGACACGCCTTCTCCGTTTCGCTGGAGATGCTGCACAAGGAGTTCGCCGAGCCGCTCGGGGGCGAGTTCCGGCGCACTTTTGAAGAGCAGAACCTGGGCTTGCCGATTGACGCCGCTCTCGAAAAGCTGGCGCGCCGGATGCCGATGCTCGATGTGCGCTTCTTCGTGGCCGCCGTCGTGCTGCAGAAGCGCACCGGCGGCAACCTGGCGGAGATTCTCGACAAGCTGGCGACGCTGATCCGCGAGCGGTTTAAGCTGCGCGGTCAGATTCGCACCATCAGCGCGCAAGGGCGCATGTCGAGCCTGGTGCTGACGGCGATTCCGATCGTGGTGGGAATCCTGATGTACTTCGTCAACCCGGCTCACATGCAGTTTTTCGTCGAAGAAGAACTGGGCCGCTGGATGGCTTTGTTGGCTGGCGGGTTCGTGCTGGCGGGTTACCTGATCATGCGCCAGATCGTGAAGATCGAGGTCTAGGCCGAGGAGCGTAAACGAAATGGTGCTGTTGATCTCGGTCCTGATGTTCGTGTTTGTAACGTCGCTGCTCTACTTCCTGGGCATGAAGCTGTGGGCTAGCCCGCAGAACGTGGTGGAGCGGGTGCTCGGCGAGGCCCGGCAGGCGGAAACGAGGCACCCCAGCCTGGCCTTTCGCGAGGCGCTCACCAAAATCGGCAACCTCGTGCCGGCTTCGCCGGCCGACCTATCCCAGACGGAGAAGCGGCTCTATGCCGCCGGCTTTCGCACTCCGGGAGCGCTGAAGCTCTTCCTTGGCATCAAGGCTTGTCTCATGGTCGTCCTGCCGCTGGCCATGTGGGTCGTAACCAGCCAGGCCGGCGTGGGCCAGGATCACCTGGCGCTGCTGTGCGTGCTCGCGGCCGGGCTCGGCTACATGGGGCCGAACGAGGCCCTATCGATGGCGGTGAAGCGGCGCAAGAAGCGCATCCAGAAAGCGCTGCCCAACGGACTGGATCTGCTAGTCGTTTGCGTGGAATCCGGGCTGGGCTTGGATCAGGCGATCATGCAGGTCTCGCGCGAGCTGCAGCACGGCTTTCCGGACCTGTCCAACGAGCTCGCCATCTGCAATCTGGAAATGCGCCACGGCACGCGTCGTTCCGACGCGCTTCGCAATTTGGGCGAGCGCTCCGGCGTCGACGACATGAAGAAGCTCGTCGGCACCTTGATCCAAGCCGACCGCTTTGGCACCAGCTTGGCGCAGTCGTTGCGGACCCACTCGGAGTTCATGCGCGTGACGGCCCGCCAGCGCGCCGAGGAACAGGCGGCCAAGATCGGCATTAAGCTCGTTTTCCCGATCTTTTTCTGTATTCTGCCGTCGCTGTTCGTCGTCACCGTCGGCCCGGTGGTCGTCCGCATCCTCACCGAGCTGCTGCCGATGATGAACAACCCGACTTAACTCAGTTTGCCCCAAGGAGAACCATTCATGGAACCATTAACGTTTCGAATCATCTGCGGCGTGCTCTCCGTCGTACTGTTGGCGCTGATTATCATGCGCCGCAAGGGTCGCGAAGTCGATTAGCGAGCCAAGGCCTTGGGGTTGATCTCCTCCGGGGTGATGTCCCAGGGCTGCGGCGGCATGGGATCGTAGCGCGGCCGGGCGTCTTGACGAGGAAAACCCTCGACCACGGCGCTGAGCTTGGCCAGCGCGGCGCGATGCTCGGGCGCGGAGCTGCCGATCAGATTGCGCTCCTCGGCCGGGTCGGACTGTAGGTCGTACAGCTTGGCCGCCTTGCCGTCGAGCACGTGAATCTTGTAGCGCTTGTCCCGCACCACCCGGTCGGTGAACTGCTGTACCGGGCGCACTCCTTTCTCGTCCAAATACGCCGGTCCGTAACCCATCGCCAGCATCCATTCCCGCGGGCCCGCGGGGTCCTTGCCGTGGAGCACGTCCGCGATCGAATGCCCGTCGACTTCGTAGCCGGCCGGGGTCTTGGCGCCGGCGAGCTCCACAAAAGTCGGCAGCAGATCCGAAAAATCCGTCAGCGCGTCCGCGGTGGAACCGGGCGCCACCCCAGGGCCCGTTACGATGAACGGCTGGCGGGGTCCGTTCTCGGTCAGTTTCGCCTTGCCTCCGCGCACCAGGCGGCCGTTCATGCGGCCCGAAATCGAGGGAACGGTCCCGTTGTCGGTCGAGAAAAAGACGTAAGTGTTGTCCCAGACGCCCAACCGCTCCAGTTCCCGCATGACCCGACCGACCAGGTAGTCCACGTAGCGAGTCATCGCCTTGTGCCGCTCCAGGTTCGACTCGGCGTACGGCTCGTGCGGCGTCTCAACAAACGGCGTGTGGGTCAGCGCCATCGGGTAGTAAACCAGCATCGGGCCGTCCTTGTGGCGCGCCAGGAAGTCGAGCACGAAATCGTTGTAGAGTAGCGGCCCGAACTCGCCCTTGTAAGGCCGGCTTTTGCCCTCGGCGCTGGAGTAAATGTAGGGGTCCCAATAGCGTTCGTCGCTGGGCGGGTTGTCGCCTTCGCCTCCGGTCCACATCAGCCACTCGTCAAAGCCGTGGCGCTTCAAGATGTTCGGCTGGATGCGGAAGTCGTTGATCTGCCACTTGCCGGCGACGCCCGTGGCGTACCCGGCGTCGCGGATCAGGCGGGCAAAGGTCAGGTTGTGCTTGGGGTCGAAGTGGCAGCCGGCGCCCCAGCGCGGAACGTCCCAGTGGTTCGTCCAGCCGTGGCGAAATGGATACTGCCCGGTCAGCAGCGTCGCCCTCGTGGGCGTGCATTGCGGCATCGAGTAGGCGTTGTCGAACTTCATGCCTCGCGAGGCGAGCTTGTCGATGTTCGGCGTCTCGATGTCCTCGGCGCCGTAGGCGGAGATCCATTCGGGGCCCAGGTCGTCGACCAGGATGAAAACGATGTTGGGTTTTTCGGCGGCCGTCAGCAGAGCAACGGCGGCGAGCAGGGCCAGAACGATTCGCAACGGCATTGTCCGCGATTATAGGCCCAACCCGACAGCGCCGGAAATCGCGAAACCGGCTTAGCCGGCTTTCTCACCTGGCTGTCTCGCCCCGGCGTCAACGCGCCTACCGGCAGGCGTACACGAATGCCGGCGGTATATTGCGTAGGATCAGCCGCCGCTGGACCACCGGGAAGTGGCGGGAAATCAGCCGCGAGGCGTCAAAGTATTCCGCGCGCCCGTCCAGCACCCGCACCCGGCTTACGTACTGAAACTGCGTCATCACGGCGCCGGGCCGGAGCGCCTGCCGCATCCCGCCCACAATGCTTTCGCACAGCGAGTCCGGGAACAAGCTCAGCCCCAGCGATGACAGCGCCGCGTCCGCCGGCCCCACGCCCAGCTCCGCCAGTGCTTCCGACGCGCGCTGCGCCGGGCAGTCCAGCACCGTCAGCCTGGGGTCGTGGATGTTCTCGCGCAGATACCGCACAAAGCGCGGATTGATCTCAAACGCGACCAGCCGTCCGGCTGGCGGCAGCGCCTCCAGAATCTTGCGCGTCATTGAACCGGTGCCCGGGCCGAGCTCGACGACGAGCTTGGCGTCAGCCAGTCCCAGGGGCCGGACCATCGCCGCGGCCAAATATCGGGAGCTGGGCGCAACGGCTGCTGTTGACTGGAAGTCAGCCAACGCTTCGGCGGCAAAAGTAGCGACGCCCATAGGTGTTTATTCGACCGTATTCGCAAAAAAAATCCGACGCGACCCCGATGTTAACATGACCGGGTAACTTATTTGGAATCCGGCTCTTCGGCCACCAGATCCTCCACATCGCCATAGATCAGCCGCGCCCCGCGCTGCATCCTGATATAGGCCCACGCCCAGCCCATCGTCACCATGACGCGGTTGCGAAAACCCACCAAGTACAGCACGTGGACGAACAACCACGCCAACCACGCGATCAGCCCCGAAAGCCGTACGAACCCCAGATCGGCGATCGCCGCCGCCCGCCCGATCGTCGCCAAATTGCCCTTGTTGAAGTAGGTGAACGGCTCCAGCGGCTTCCCTGCGATCGCCCGCCGCACGTTGTGGGCCGCGTGCCGGCCTTGCTGCAACGCCACCGGAGCAACGCCCGGCAACGGCTTGCCGTCCTTTCCGGGAAAGCTCGCCAAGTCGCCGATCACAAACACGTTCGGCAACCCCTTCACTGTCAAGTCCGGTTCGACCGGCACGCGGCCGGCGCGGTCGGTCTCCACGCCCAGCATCTTGCCCAGCGGCGAGGCCTCCACGCCGGCTGCCCACAGGGTCGTCCGCGCCTCCACCTTCGTTCCGTTGCTCAGGCGCACGTGGTCGGCCCGCACATCCTCGACCGCGATCCCAGTCCAAACCCACACGCGGAGGTCGCGCAACGAAGCCTCGGCCTTCTTGGAGAGCTCCTCGGGAAAGCTCGACAGGACCCGCGGCCCGGCCTCGATCAGGATGACCCGGGCGTCCTTGGGGTCGATCGCGCGAAAGTCGTCCACCATCACCTGCCGGGCGATCTCCGCGATGGCGCCGGCGAGCTCCACGCCGGTCGGGCCGCCGCCGACCACCACGAACGTGAGCAAGGCCTTGCGCGCGGCTTCGTCCGTTTCGCGTTCGGCCTTTTCAAACGCCAGCAGGATGCGGCGGCGAATCTCCAGCGCGTCCCCGAGCCCCTTCAGGCCAGGCGCCGCCCGCTCCCATTCGCCGTGGCCGAAGTAGGAATGCCGCACCCCGGCCGCCAGGATCAAATAGTCGTAGCGGATCTCGCCGTCGCGCAGCCGAACGGTGTTGCTTGCCGGATCAATGCCCGCCACTTCCCCCAGCAGCGTCCGAGTCCGTTTGTTGTTCTTCAGGATCGCGCGAATGGGGTAGGAGATATCCCCCGGCGACAACGCCGCCGTCGCCACTTGGTAGAGCAGCGGCTGGAACAGGTGATGGTTGGCGCGGTCCACGACGACCACCTCGCAGTCATCGCCGGCCAGCCGCAGAGCGGCGTTCAAGCCGCCGAAGCCGGCGCCGACGATCACGATCCGCGGCCGATCGCTGGGGTACTCTAGGAGGGCCATCCGGATGGTCTCGTTACTTCGATGCCTGCAACTGATCCAACGCTTCGCCTGCTTGCAATCCTACGCCGAAAATCAGTCCTGCGCGGCGACTTCACGCTTGCTTCAGGAAAGAAAAGCAATGTCTACGTTGACGCGCGCCTGACCACGCTGCACGCCGCGGCGATTCCGTTGATCGGCGAGGCCTTCCTTCAGAAAATGCGGGAACGAGGTTGGAGAGCCGACGCCGTCGGCGGTCTGACCATGGGCGCCGATCCGATCGTCGTCGCCGTGGCGCGCGAGAGCTTGTCGGCCGACAAGCCGATCGACGGCTTCCTCATCCGCAAGGAGGCCAAGGGCCACGGGCGCGGCCGCTTCGTGGAGGGAATCCCGGACGGTCACGGCCTTTCCGCCGTGATCGTGGAGGACACTTCCACCACCGGCGGCTCCACCATCAAAGCTATCGAGCGGGCGCGCGAGTTTGGCTTCGAGGTCCTCGGCGCCATCGCTCTGGTCGACCGCGAAGAAGGCGGCCGCGAGGCGATCGAGGCGGCCGGCTGCGGCTTTGACCGCATTTTTACCCTCTGGCAGCTTCTCGAGGAAGAGTGATGCGCCTGACGGATCTTTCCGAGTTGATCGCAACCGGCGGCCTAACCCCGCTGGAGCTGGTCGAGCGCTGCCTCGCCCGCATCGTCGAGCGCGACGGCGAAGTCCGAGCCTGGACGCACCTCGCAGCCGACCAAACCCGCGAAGAGGCCGTCCGCTTGGGCGAGGAGCTCAAAACCTCCGGCCCGCGCAGCCCGCTCCACGGTATCCCTATCGGCGTGAAGGATATCTTCGACGTGGCCGGAATGCTCTGTGAGTGGGGTTCGCCCGTGGAGCGCGGCCGCACGCCCGCCGTCGACTCCGATCTGATCGCAAAGTTCCGCGAGCTGGGCGCGATCGTGCTCGGCAAGACCCACACCACCGCCTACGCCTATTTCGACCCGGCTCCGACGCGCAATCCGCGCAACCTGGGACATACGCCCGGCGGTTCGTCGAGCGGCTCGGCGGCAGCGGTGGCGGACGGGATGGTTCCGCTGGCCATCGGCAGCCAGACGATGGGCTCGGTGCTGCGGCCGGCGTCGTTTTGCGGCGCGGTCGGCTTCAAGCCGAGCTTTGGGGCGCTGCCGCTGCAAGGCGTGATGCCGTTCGCGCCGAGTTTGGACCACCCGGGGTTGTTCGCCGCCAATGTGGCGGACGTAGCCCTGGCTTGGAGCGCGTTGCACGGCGTTTCACGGCCGCTGGAGCCCCGCCGCGCCAAGCTCATCGCCCTGCCGTGGCCGATTGAAGGCGAGCTGGAGCCACCAATGCGGGAAGCTTTCCAGACGACCCTCAAGAAGCTGCGGGCGGACGGTTGGGAAGTGGAGCAGTCGCCGCTGCCCGACGGATTTGCCGCGCTGCAGCCCGCGCTGCTGACGGTGATGACCGCCGAAGGGGCCATCACGCACGGCGCCGCCTTCCGACGGCACGGTTCGGCCATCGGCGTCAAGTTGGCGGGATTGATCGAAATGGGCTTAGCCATTACGGCCGAAGAGCTCGAAGCCGCCCGCCGCACGGTTCAGGCGGCCAAGGAATCGTTTGCCGCCTTCGCGGCCGGCGGGGCCGTCATCGCCACGCCCTCGGCTCTCGGTCCGGCCCCGGCCGGCCTCGGCTCCACCGGCGACCCGCGCTGCAACGCCCCTTGGACGGCGCTGGGAGTACCGGCCGTCAGCCTGCCTGCCGCGCGATCGCCGCAAGGCCTGCCGCTGGGCCTGCAACTGACCGCCCGGCGGGGCGCCGAGGACGAGTTGCTGTCCTGTGCGGCGGCCTGCGAATCGGTGATAGGCTCAGTTTGAAGACCGCACCATGCGCATTCTTATTGCCGGAGGCGGTCAGAGCGCCGCTCTGATTGCGGGCCGTCTGATCCGCGAGGGGAACGAGGTCACCATCGTTGACCGCGACGCCGCGCGCTGCGAGCAGCTCGAAGACCAACTCGACGCCAAGGTCGTCCGCGGCAGCGCCGGCAGCGTGCGCGCCATGCACAACGCCGGCATCCGCGACGCGGACATGCTGATCGCCGTCACCGACTCCGACGAGATCAATCTGCTCGCCTGTCTGCTCGCCCAGGCCGACTCCAAAGCCAAAATCAAGGTCGCCCGCGTGCGCACCCACGAGATCGAGCAATGGCGCCGCGTGGTCAAGGAGACCGGTCTCCAGATCGACCTGATGATCCATCCCGAAACCGACGTGATGGACCGCATCATGCGCGTGATGCGCGTGCCCGGCGTTTCCGATATTGTCGATTTCGCCGAAGGGCGCGTGAAGCTTTTTGGCATGAACGTGGAGCGCGACTCCTGGTTCGCCGGCAAGACGGTCATCGAGCTCGACGCGGCCGGACCGCCGGCAAACTCGCTGATCGCGATGATCTTTCGCGGCCAGCAGGTCATCATCCCGCACGGCGCCCAGACGATTCTTCCCGGCGACCACATCTACATCTGCACCACCAGGGACAACCTGGAGCCGGTGCTGCAATTCATGGGCATTGAGCGGCGCAGCGAGCTTGAGCGCGTCTTTATCGTCGGCGGCAAGCAGCTCGGCATCGGTCTGGCGCTGGAGATGGAGGCGCAGGGCGTGAACGTGAAGCTCATCGAGCGCGACGCGCAGCGCTGCAACCGCATCGCCGAGATCGTCAACAAGACCGTCGTGATCCACGGCGACGGCACCGACCAGAGCACCCTCGACGAAGAGAACATCGAGGGCGTCGACGCCTTCCTGGCGCTGACCAACCACGACGAGGACAACATCATCGCCTCGCTGCTGGCCCGCCGCTTGGGCGCCAAGAAGGTCGTCGCGCTCATCAACCGCTTGAACTATCTGCCGATGGTTCAACGGCTGGGCGTGAACACGTCGGTCAGCCTGCGCGTGGCGACGGTCGACCGCGTCTTGCAATTTGTCCGCAAGGGCACGGTGCTGTCGGTCACCACCTTCCGGCAGGAAGAGGCCGAGGCGATCGAGATGATCGCCGACCCCGGCTCGATCTATCTCGGCAAGAAGCTGCGCGACATGAAGCTGCCGCGCGGCGCCATCGTCGGCGCCATCGCCCGCGAGAACGGCGAAGTGATGGTGCCGCGCGGCGACGCCGAAATCGCCGAGGGCGACCGCGTCCTGTTCTTCTGCCTGGAAAAAGTGGTGCCGGAGCTTGAATCACTGCTCTCGGTCGATTCCAAGCGCCGCAAGGGCTTCTTTTCGTGATCGATCCGCGCGCCATCGGCTACGTGCTGGGACAGTTCCTGGTCGTCTTTGGCGCCACCATGGCGATCCCGCTGCTCATCGTCTACTCGACCGACGGGCTGCACCCGGAGGCCTTGCTCTATCCGATGCTGGTGACGATGGCGAGCGGCGCCGTCCTGCTCTACGGCGTCACCAAGCCCGAACGCGAGCTCACCCAGCGCGAGGGCCTGCTGCTGGCGGTCAGCATCTGGATCGCGGTTTCCGCGTTCGGCGCGCTGCCTTTCATCGTCTCGCCGGGTATTCCGACGGTGACCGACGCGGTGTTTGAGTCGGTGTCGGGCTTTACAACCACCGGGGCGACGATCTTGAGGGACGTCGAGGTCCTGTCCACCGGCGTGCAGCTCTGGCGTTGCTTTTCACATTGGCTTGGCGGGCTCGGCATCATTCTGTTGGTGGTCGCCGTGTTGCCGTTGATCGGTCACGGCGGGATGCGGCTGTATCGCGCGGAATTTTCCGGCGCTACGTCAGAGAAGCTCAAGCCGCGTATCGCCGAGACGGCGGCGGCGCTGTGGCGGATCTACTTCGCGCTCACCGCCGTCACCTACATCGTCCTGCGCATGGCGGGCATGAGCACGTTTGACGCGGCCTGCCATGCGTTCTCCGCGGTGGCGACCGGCGGCTTTTCCACCCGGACGGCCAGCGTCGGCGCCTTTCAAAGCCCTTTGATCGAGTACATCCTGATCGTCGCCATGACATTGGGCGGGGTGAGCTTCATCCAGCAGTACCGGCTTTGGATGGAGTGGCGTCCCGCCAGCGTGCTGCGGGACATTGAGATCCGCTACTACCTGCTGCTGATCGCGGCCGCGACGGTTGTCATCGGCGCCGTGTTGATCGGCCAGCAGGGCTATGCGTTTGAGCCGGGACTGCGGTCCGCGCTGTTTCAGGTGGTCTCGATCGTCACCACGACGGGCTTCGCGACCGACAATTTCGAGGTCTGGCTGCCGTTGCCGCAGCTCGTGCTGCTGGCGCTGATGTTTGTCGGCGGCTGCACCGGTTCCACCTCGGGCGGGCTGAAGGTTTCGCGGATTTTGCTGCTGGCCCGGGTCGTTGACCGGGAGTTCAAGCGTATGGTGGAACGCCGCGGCGTGTTC